>VMSU01000077.1 GCA_013792005.1 Desulfobulbaceae bacterium | reverse complement strand
GATAATAGTGAAAAAATTTCTCGCTTAAAAAGGGGAGGAATGCCAACAGCGACAAGTTCCGGCTTGTTAATATTCTTGCCTCGGTTCCTGGGGTAAGGTAGGCTTAGAGCGGATATACTCAGTTATCTTGATACTCTTATTTTTTAGGAGTCCATCGATGTCGATGACCATAATTTCCAACCGATTTTCACCCCTCATCACTTTTGCCTTGGTCGTCGGATTCGTCTGGACGCTGCTCCTGGGTGGGATTTTTTTCTGGAATCAAAAGATGGAGCACGAGCAAACCTTGCTCGTCGCCACCACTCAGACCAGGGCCCTCTTCCAGAAATTTCTGCTGACCCGTCATTGGAACGCCTCGCACGGAGGGGTTTATGTGCCGATGACAAAAGATACTATCCCCAACCCCTACCTCGTGGTAAAAAATCGGGATGTTGTAACCACAGACGGTTTACGCCTCACCATGCTAAACCCTGCCTATATGACTCGGCAGATATCCGGGATCGCCACCGAACAGAAGGAATTTTTCTTTCACCTGACAAGCATAGCCCCAATCAATCCCGCTAATAGTCCATCTTCTTGGGAGGAAATGGCTCTTCATCATTTTAACAACGGTGCCACTGAATATTACGAATTACAGGAGGAAGCGCAGGGGAAAAAGGTCTTTCGTTACATGGCTCCGCTCGTGATACAGGAACCATGCCTTGACTGCCATGCTGCTTATGGCGACAAAATTAACGACATGCACGGCGGCATTTCGGTAGCCATTGATGCAACCCCACTGGTGGAGAGTCGTAACAAAGAGATCCGCCATGCTGGACTTGCCCTCTTTGCCATCTGGCTTTTCGGGATTTCAAGTCTGAATTTCGGAGTCCGACGATTGCACCTTCTCGACAGAGAAAGGAATAAGGTGGTAGCTGATCTTCGCGAATCACTGACGGAAGTGAAATTACTCAGTGGCCTACTGCCCATCTGCTGCAAATGCAAAAAAATCCGCGACGATCAGGGATACTGGAATCAAGTTGAACGATATTTCGAAGCCCGAACCCAGGCAAAATTTTCTCATGGCATCTGCCCTGATTGTGCGCGCGATCTCTATCCGGATATCTATGAGGAGCTGGAACGGAGAAAAGCGCTGAACAGCACTCAGAAGAACTGAAATTTCCTTAAGGTGGACATGGCAACGGTCTTAATTTGTCACGCCTAACAATCTCACCCCTTCGTTGTTTTTTCGTAAACGTTCAGCAGCGCTGTGGACGTTTACAGTTCCGGGGTTATCTGTAGTTTTGGTGCCCCTGGTGAACGGTTACGTTTTCTCTGGCTCATCGTGTCTTATTGACAACGGCTGGCACAATGCGCCATAATGGCGCCATCTTGTCTTTCATATCCGGAATGGTTACCAACCGTTAATTATCTGAATACGTGGAAAGCTGATGAACACTATTGTGTTACAATATTCAGTGTATGACTTAAACAACCGCCTACTGGTCGAAGCCGGGACTGAACTGACTCCAGAATTCATGGTAGAGTTCTGCCAGCGGAACCGAGAATCGTATCCCATCCTCCCCCTCCTGGGCTACGGGACCCTCCGCCAGGATCTGTTACAGCAGTTCATCCTCCCGCCTTATAATGTCATCTTCTCCCAGAAAGAAAAGGTAGCGGAAATCCTCGCGGTCATGGAACAGGTCCGGCTTCCGCTTCCGCTGTTGGAGGGCATGGACTACTTCCGGCACAACGATTTTCACACCTACCGCCATATGTTGATGATCTTCGCCCTTACCACCCTCATCGCCGAGGAACTGAGCCCGGAGAACAAGAAACTGGTGCAGGAGGAGATGGCCCACACCGGCCCCACCCACGATTTTGGTAAAATCGCAGTACCGCTCTCCATCCTCCTAAAAAAAGAACCGTTGACCCCTGATGATTACAGCCTGCTCCGTCACCACACCCTGACCGGCTATGTGCTCCTTTCCCATTATCTCAAGGACCCATCGAACCTGGCTGCCCTCATCTCCCGCGACCATCACGAGAGGATCAACGGCTCTGGCTACCCCCGTGGCATCCATCAGCGCAATCTCAAGATCGAGATCACCACGGTGGCCGACATCTATGACGCCCTCATCGCTCAACGCCCATACCGGCCGGTATCGTTCGACAATCGATCAGCCCTCGAAGAACTCACCTGGATGGCCCAGCGGGGCGAAATAGGTTGGGACGTGGTACACATCCTCGTCTCTTTCAATCGCCGCAATAAGCCGTCCGTTAAGGATTTCCAGATTTCCATGGAATGCCGTGGCCGGGAACCGGAAGGCAACCTCTACGGCTTGGTGGCTGACAAAGACAGCAAAAAGACCTAGGAGCCTGTCGGACTTAGGCATAAATCTTCTGACCTCTATCCCTCGACCGACTCTTGCAGGTATAAGAGAGTGCCGTCTTCTCAACGCCTTGCCCCTCCCCTCCTTTTTTCAAACCACTCAGACTCCCTGCTTAGTCCAAAGGATCAACCCTGTTATTGCCTCACCACTGATACACATAATCATCCAAAAAAATGATTGATTTATGGGAGTCTTTCCGTTATTGATAAAAATAATCATACTAAATTGACTAGCAGTTACAGGATGCGGCCGGTGTAATTGCACCGGTCATAAACGTAAAAAAAATGGAGGAACGTATGAAGAAAAACCTGGTAAAAATGGCACTTGTGATGATCTCATCTCTTTTCTTCCTTGCAGGGAACGCCGCTGCCCACTGCGAAATTCCCTGCGGTATCTACGACGACGAGACTCGGGTGAAATTAATGCTCGAAGATCTCACAACCATTGAAAAATCAATCAACGAAATCAAAAAAATCGAAGAGACAAAGGACCATGACGCCAACCAGCTTGTTCGCTGGGTGATGAATAAGGAACATCATGCGGACCTGCTGCAGGAAATTGTCTCCCAGTACTGGTTAACCCAGAGAATCAAACCCGACACCAAGGATTATGACAAGAAACTCCAGTCCCTGCACCAGCTGCTGGTGGCGACCATGAAATGCAAACAGACCACTGACCTTGCCAACGTCGATAAGGCCCGTGGACTCGTAAAAGAGTTCGAGGCGCTGTATTTTGCGAAATAAGCAGGGAATGGCACAAGCCTTCATCACCGACGAATCATAAACACTAATTGCACACACATTGCTTAAAAAAACGGTCTGTTGCGCAAATTATCCCGCAGCAAACCGTTTTTATTTTTTTGTAGTCAACGGCCCTGAACGGTTCGATCCTCAAGGGTGCCTATCAAGACGGACTGACAGAGGGCTTTTTAACGAACCTTGTCCCCTTAAGGGCAAATTCTTTTACCATCACGCCGCACTCCAGCATTCTAGGAACTTCATCCCATTCAGGATCCCTCCGATTAAAGGCATCCATGTCGCAGATCTCCTGGAACGAGTCAAGATAACGAAACTCATTGGCAAGCTCTGGCTGCGGTCCGGCGATGTGCTCAACCGACCTTAGGATGTCAACCATAGTATGGTTCTCTGCCAAGGCTCCGTGGCACATCAAGAATCCCATCAGAAATTTTTCAATAGCCATGGCGTTAATATTGTAGAGAATTGCCGGGGTGAAGATGTGCCTACGCATTGTGGCTGCATTGATTGCACAGGCAAGAAATTTTTCACCATCCTCCATGTACTGACGCCATCCGGTTATTTGCACTAACATGATACTTCCCCTTTTGTTAAGTGATCAGCCTACGCCTAGTGGGTCCTCCGCAGACAGATTAGTCCCGTCACCTGCCATCCCAGGCGATGATAGAAGTCAAGGGCCGGGATATTATTACGGTCCGCTAACAACTGAAGACGAGAAACATTGTTGATCATAGCCCAATCGCTCATCTCCTCCATCAATAGCCGACCAACCCCCTGCCCACGCCACTGACTATCAACCACCACATCCTCCACCAACAGAGAGAGACCTCCCTCTGCCGTTGAAATCAGCAGCTGCCCGGAACACATCCCAATCACGCCGGAGTCACTCTCTGCAACCAACAGGCAACATCGATTACAGCCCAACATCATCCGCAACCCTTGCCGCTGCTTCTCTTCATCAACAACAAAATCCTGCTCAATGGTAAAAAGCACCGCCAACAAGCCGACAAGGGTTTCGATATCAGCTGATCGAGCCGACCGAACGACTACCATGTCTCTCTCCGCTGGGTTCAGGAAATCAAATACTCTGCTGACGGAACACCTTCTTCAATCCCGTCAAGAATGACGTCGATAGCCTCATGACTATCGACCTCCTTAAACCACCAAATCTCGGGCTGCACACCATGATCGGCCCTGCTTCGCACTGTTTCAGGCAGGTGGTTGCGGTGACCATACAATTCAAACCCCGATCAATAATCTCCTCTTCGAGGTACTGCAAAAAACCATCGGTCTGCTTATGGCAAATCCCCTTCTTGTCTCCGGCCGCTCTAAAGCTCTGACAAACAAGGATTTGTCGTTTTGGTGTTGCCATTTTTTTCTCCTTATTCTTGACACTGCTAAGAGCATCTTTTAGTTGATTTTTTGCCACCATTGTAAAAAGCATCCACAGTGCCCTCAATATCACCACCAGTAATCATCACCGCCAGACCAAGACGGTTCAATGACTCCCGTGGACTTTCTCCGGCACTGGCGGTAAGAAGGGCAAAGCAATCCGGCACCTTAGCCGCCAGTGCCTGCCATCGTTCGCTCCCTTGGCCTGTCGCCGGTGTCGGCCTCGTCCCTAAAAGACAGATCAGACCGTCTTCCCTAGGCCCATAGATCAAAAGACGTGAAGCCTGCCCGAGGTGCTGATCGATTTCCATACCGGTTTGGCTTGTTACAGCAACATTGGGACGCTCTTTCGTGGGCTTCGGCAGAGAATAAATCGGCGTCAACACAGTTGCTTCTCCCTCTTGAATACCCAACCCCACTTGATATTCACTGACCACAGGAAGATGCTTTGAAGCCCTGACACCGGCCAGAGCCATCATTTTATCGGTCGGAGCCTCAAGACAATCAGTGTCTCCAAGCATTGGCCGATAGGGAATTACCGTGATTGTAACTGCACCAAGTGCCGCCATTTTCAAGGCAATCTTTTCAACCTCTTCATCATTAAATCCAGGATATACGGTTGTGGCGATACCAACCGTAATATGGGCCTTAGATAAAGCTGCGACTGCGGCGGCCTGTTCGTTCAGCAGCGTAGTAACAGCCTGGGACAAAAGCACCGTCCTGTTCCCATGACGGATCCAGGCGTAAAGTTTTTCTGCTGTCGCAGAGGTAACGGCATCAATAAGTAAAGTGATCCGTTTGATACCCGAGGAAGCCAAGACCTCCGCCATCTCGGCCGCCCCCAAGCCATTGGAGACTACCCCCAGATTGAGATCCGGATACCTTTGATGCAACCGTTGCAGACATTCGATAGTGGATTTCGGTGTCGCCAGAGGCTCACCGGGTCCGGCAATATCCACCACCTCTACTGTTGCTCCTTCACTGATGACGTGATCCACCAAAGAGACCGCCTCGCCGGGAGACATTGCCCCCATGGTTTGGCCGGTGATGGTGGTAAACCTGATCCTAGTATTGTTTTTTAGTGCGATTGGCAACACCAGCCGCCTCGGCCAACCTGAATCCTCGCCTGCAGCCGACATCTTCATGGACAATGAATTTACTTTCACCGAAAGCCTCTTTTCAGTAGATAATAAACGGTGAGGAGGTGACAGGGAGCGCTCCTCACCTCGCCGCCATGATCAATTACATCACAAGTTCAAACCGCTGTTCCGTGGCATCACGGTCCTGACGGTCCATGAGTACACCCAGGATCTTCTCCAGAAGGCGAAGTGCTCCCTTATAAGCAACCGTCGGAAAATATTGGTGTCCCTGCCGATCAAGAATAGGAAAGCCCCAGCGAACATACGGTAGATCCTCATCCCGAGCGATATACTTGCAGTAAGTATTGCCCATAATGAGGTCAACCGGAGCACTCTTGATCCACTGATGGAGCAAAAACATATCACCTCCCGCCTTGACGTTTACCGAATAAGGAACATCTTTAGTGATCTCCTTGATACGGGTCTCGAATTTTTTACCCGGAGTCCCGGTAACAATATGAATAGGACACATATCCAGAGAAACCAGGAACTCGGTCATGCTGATCAACTGATCCGGGTCGCCAACCAGGGCTACTTTCTTATGATAAAGATACTGATGCATATCGGAGATCATATCCACCAGCTGTCCGCGCTCAAGCATCACTTCATCGGGAATGGAAACCCCGGCGATGATGCGCAGGGCATCGATAAAACGATCTGTGGCCTTCAAACCAAAAGGCATATCAAGCACACTACACGGAACTTTACGTTTGGAATCCAGCCAGCGGGCGGCATCGGCCGAGCACCACTCGCCCAAGGCCAAAGTGCCGATGGAGTCCCCAGTGGATTTCAACTCCGCCACCGTAGTCCCACCTTCGGGAAACATGGTGTATTCACCGGACAATGGCCCGTTCAAGACACCAGAGGTATCTGGAAACATGATCATCTTAACGCCGATAAGGCTGATCAGACGTTTCAGCTCCTCCATATCGCACGGTTCTACCCAGCCGGGGATGATGTTGATTTTGCCGTTCTTCTTGCCACCCGGCTCGGCCAACATGGCCATTGACTTGACCATGTTAGAGAACCCGGTAACGTGAGAGCCAACATAACTCGGGGTATTGGCGCCGATAATGGTCTTTCCTGCCGGCACCTTGCCCTCCTTCTCCGCCTTGGTCTTGATCTGCTTAAGATCATCGCCGATGGTCTCGGAGAGACAGGTGGTGTGGATGGCGATCACCTACGGGTCAAAGACATGAAAGATATTGTCGATGGCCTGAAGCATATTGGCCTGGCCGCCGAACACCGAGGCCCCTTCAGTGAAGGAACTGGTAGCAGCAGAGATGGGTTCCTTATAGTGCCGGGTCAAGGTGCTCCGATGATACGCACAACAACCCTGAGATCCATGGCTGTGTGGCAGGCAACCGTGGATGCCCAGCGCAGCATACATGGCCCCGATAGGCTGGCAGGTCTTGGCCGGATTGATGGTCAAGGCCGAGCGCTCGGTTATTTCTTGCGGTGTATGTCGTAATAACATGACTGAATCCTCGTTATTGAATTACCAATTAAGTATATAGGGTGGGCGATGCCCACCCTACGTTCCGGTCCTTAAGCAGAGCCGAAGGGTGGTCCCTGAGCGGAGCCGAAGGGCTACTCCCACTGATACGTCGCAGAGAGTTGCGGATTCTCCTGCCACGGGGCCTTCATGTAGCTCCAAACCTTGCTATTCACCAAGCGATCGATTTCATGGTAGAAGTTGACTGCACCCTTGAATCCGGCGTACGGACCGCCCGAGTCATAGGAGTGAAGCTGCTTCATGGGCACGCCCAGCTTCTGAATGGAGTACTTTTCCTTAATCCCGGCGCAAAAAATATCCGGCTTCATCAACTCCACCAACTGTTCGGCCTCATACTGATTGAGGTCATCGATGATCAGGGTATTCTTCTCCATATCAGGGATCAGACCATCATAGTGCTTAAACTGATACCCATCCTTCGTAAGCCTCTCGATTTCCGCCTCGGTCTTGCGCGGTTTGAAACGCGTGGGATCGGCCTCGACATGAATCTCTTCAATATTACGGCTGTCGGCATCAACCTCAAGGTTCGGGATCACCTGACGCCCCTCATAGTCATCACGATGGGCAAATTCGTAACCGGCAGAGATGGTCTTCATCCCCATCTCATTAAACAGCTCTTGATAGTGATGGGCTCGGGAACCACCAAGGAACATCATGGCGGTCTTGCCTTCGGTCCGCGGCAGCACCTCTTTAAGCGCCGACTCCACCTCAGGCATCTCCTCGGCAATGACCGCGTCAACCGTGTCGATCAACTCCTGATCGCCAAAGTACTCTGCAATCTTCCGCAGCGACTTGGCCGTGGCATTAGCGCCGATGAAGTTCACTTTGACCCACGGGATGCCGAACTTGGTCTCCAGCATATCGGCCACATAATTGATGGAACGATGGCACATGACCGCGTTCAAGTCGGCCTGATGAGCAGAGGCGAACTGATCGTAAGTCGAATTGCCGGAGAAAGTAGCGATATTGGTGATCCCGCACTTTTTAAAAATTCGATCAATCTCAAAACCGTCGCCGCCGATATTGTACTCACCCAACAGGTTGATTTTGTATTTTCCCTCTTTTGGCACATCATTCTCTCCGATGATATGACGGAAGACCTGATTATTGGCGATATGATGACCGGCAGACTGAGAGACCCCCTTATATCCTTCACAACTGAAAGCATAAACATTACAGTCGCCGAACTTCTCCTTCATTCTCTTGGACACGGTGTGAATATCATCACCTATCAACCCCACCGGACAGGTGGCGAAAACAGCTATTGAGCGAGGATGAAACAGGTCATACGCCTCCTGAATAGCTGCTTCCAGCTTCTTCTCCCCACCAAAGATGATGTCAGAGTCCTGCATATCGGTGCTAAAGCAGTAGTTCATATAATTCTCGCCATCAATACCGGCGTCGGTCTGGTTCCGGCGAGTCAACCAAGCGTAAAATGAACAGCCGATCGGACCGTGGACCAAATTGACGATATCTCGGGTCGGCCCCATGATAACGCCTTTGCAGCCGGCATAGGTACAACCGCGCATGGAAATGATACCGGGAGTGGTCCGCACGTTGGCAGAAATCTCCGGCGTTGAGTTTGACAGCGCCTCGTTGATCATGATCTGCTTGGCGCGTTTCCTGGCGACCTTGGCCGGGTACTTCTCAAGGAGCTGAGCCTTGACATCGACCGGGTCCCACTGCACCAGCTTTTTTTTCATTGCTGTAGCCATATAATTCTCCTTAAATGGAATTCGTCCCTTTTTGGTTTACGATATCGACTTAGCGCCCTTTTCTCCGGTTCTGACCCGAATCGCATCTTTAAGCGGCACGACAAAGATCTTGCCATCACCCGGCTTGCCGGTTTTATTGGCCTCGATAATCGCGGCAACTACCTCCTTCACCTTTTTGTCGGCAACCACCGCTGTTACCATCCGCTTTGGATAGAGCTGGCCTTTGCCGCCAAGTAGAGACGCCGCCTCCTCGTAACCCTTCTGAGCCCCCTCCAGAACCTGGGGATTAGCAAACCCCTTGCCTCGGCCATGGGCTTCATGAGCGAAAAATGCATCGATACCGCAGTCGGTCAAGGCCTGTTTGGTCTGGTTCATCATATTGATGCGAACGATGGCGATGACCTCTTTCATGACGCCACCCCCTCCGCTGCATAGGCGGTCTCCTTGACCCCGGAACTGATGGTGTATGACTCCTCCACCTCGGAAATGAAGATCTTCCCGTCGCCAAACGCTCCTTTCCCGGCAGACCGAGCAGTTTTCATCACCGTATCAATGAAAAAATCTTTGTCTTCGGTATTGATCACGCTCAACAGCATGACCTTGGGAATCTCATCATAGGTAACCTCGCCTATCTTGATGCCGCGTTGCTTACCGCGGCCAGCTACCGAATATTTGGTTACAGCCGGGAATCCTGCCTCCATTAAGGATGCAAGGACTTTATCTGCTTTTTCCAGTCTGACAATGGCTCTAATCATGGTCAACATGGTTTTCTCCTACGAATTTATTTTGTAAAATCAAAACAATATCTAAATTGAAAGTATTTAGAAGTTAGAAAACTTTCGATTTTCGCCTCCAGCTGGGACATAAAAGAATTCGGATCGTTATTAATCCTTAGTGCCGGTCGTCCCAGCTACTTTCGCCATCAGTTCATGAGACCAAAATCCATGAGCAGCTTTTCAAGTTCCTCAATTTCCAGAGGAGTCGGAACGACGAACATGGTATTTTCGTCAATAGCCTTGGCCAATCCTCGATACTGGTCTGCCTGAGCAACTTCCGGATTCCACTCAATGACTGTCTTTCGATTAATTTCAGCCCGCTGGACATCATTGTCACGGGGGACGAAGTAGATCATCTGGGTGCCAAGTTTTTTGGCGAACTCCTGAATCATCTCCTTTTCGTTATCAACGTTACGAGAGTTACAGATCAAACCTCCAAGCCGAACCGCGCCGGACTGAGCAAATTTCATGATACCTTTGCTGATGTTGTTGGCCGCGTACATGGCCATCATCTCACCTGAACAGACGATGTAGATCTCTTCCGCCTTGCCATCACGAATCGGCATAGCGAACCCACCACAAACAACGTCGCCAAGTACATCGTAAAATGCGTAGTCAAGCCCTTCGCTCTCCTCATAGGCCCCTAACGACTCGAGCATATTGATAGAGGTGATGATACCGCGGCCAGCACACCCCACCCCCGGCTCGGGTCCACCCGACTCGACACACCAGGTCCCGCCATAACCAGCCTTGCGGATATTTTCAAGTTCCACATCCTCACCTTCCTCACGCAAGGTATCAAGTACCGATTTCTGGGCCATCCCCCCCAGCAGCAGACGCGTTGAATCTGCCTTGGGGTCACAGCCGACGACCATGACCTTGCGCCCCATCTCACTCAACCCTGCCACCGTATTCTGAGTAGTGGTTGACTTGCCGATTCCGCCCTTACCGTAAATTGCTACTTTCCTCATGGTGTTCCTCCCTTACCTCTATTGTTTACGTTAATTCATCCAAGCGATAAGAAAATGAGAGGACTCATCTCTCATCGCACTATGAACATCTCACATCATTTGACTAAAGCTAAGGGCAAGGGGCGTGCCAATAAATAATAATTTTTTATTTTAAACAATTTCAGTATGTTAAATGCTTCACTCCACATCAATTGTATCTGTCGTAACAATGTCTCATTACGACAATTTTGTCGCAAACACACCAAAGAGTCGCAACGAGACATTGTTACACATTCGAATGACACTAATTTAATAAATAACAATAATGTAAATATTATATAATAGATCCAACACCATGTGTTTTGTTAACATATTAATATTATTACTATAAAATGATTCTTTAAGATAAGGATTGATTTTTGCAATATAGATTTAAATCACAAAACAATACCCAAAGGACCCCCCATGACGCCACAGACAACGACACGCGACATCAAGCCCTTGACCCAGGGATGCACAGAAGTAATCGAACTAACGGCACTTCATGAAATAGCCCAACTGATAGGATCGGCACACAATCTGGACAAAACACTTACTTCAGTCCTTAAGGTCCTACACGATATCCTGCGCATGGAGAGAGCAACACTGTTAGTGCTTGACGAGAGCTGCCAACACCTTTCGATCAAGGCGTCGTACGGTCTCAGCAATGAGGAGAAAAAGCGGGGGGTATACCGTCTTGACGAGGGAATCACCGGCAAGATATTCGCCAGCCGCGCCCCCTTCGTCGTTCCTGATATTCACAGCGAACCGTTGTTTCTTAACAAAACTCGATCACGGAATATCAACAAGGAGGCACTTTCATTTTTGGGAGTACCAGTACTAATTACTGGCGAACCGGTTGGAGTGTTGACAGTAGACCGATTATTCGGGCTTGAAATTCCATTCGAAGAAGACATTCGATTTCTGACCGTGGTCGCCACCCTGATTGCGCAATTCCTGGTCCTGAATAAAGAAATTCGAAAAAAAGAGGCCCATCTGCGAGAAGAGAACCGTTCTCTCAAGGCCCAACTTACCCCGATGTTCAGCCAGCACAATATCTTAGGTCAAAGCAAAGTGATGCTCGAAGTCTTCTCGTCCATCACCAAGGTCTCGCCTTCCAGCGCCACTGTCCTTCTCCTTGGTGAATCCGGCACAGGCAAGGAGCTGGTAGCCCGCGCCGTTCACCAAGCGAGCAGAAGAAACAACAACCCGTTCCTGACAGTTAACTGCGCAGCCCTGCCGGAAAATTTGCTCGAAAGCGAACTGCTGGGCCATGAGAAGGGGGCCTTCACCAGCGCCTTGGCCCGCAAAAAAGGCCGTTTCGAATTGGCAGACACCGGCACCCTATTCTTAGACGAAATCGGCGAACTCCCCTTGGAACTCCAAGCCAAACTTCTGCGAGTCCTTCAGGAACAGCAGTTTGAGCGCCTCGGCGGCACCACGACCATCAGCGTAGATGTCCGAATTATTGCCGCCACTAACCGCAGCCTCGCTACGGCCGTAGCAAAAGGAAGATTTCGCGCCGATCTCTATTACAGACTCAACGTAGTGCCGATCATCCTTCCGCCCCTTCGGGAACGAATCGAGGATATCCCGCTCCTCATCGATCATTTTTTGGCCATCAGCAACAACATCAACCAAAAAAATGTGCGTCTCTCTCGTGAGGTAATGGATTATTTGGCTCAATACCAGTGGCCCGGCAATGTCCGTGAAATGCAAAATCTGATTGAACGTCTGGTTATCATGACAGACAGAGACCTGGTACTCCTGACCGATCTGCCCACCTTCGTGGTGGCTGAGCCTGAAGTAAGCGAACCACGGAGCAATCCCGCGATCCCGCCACCGCCAGCAGTGAATACTCATCGGCCTTCCCTGGATGAAATAGAACGAGGTGAAATAGAAGCGGCACTCAAGAGGAACGGTTGGGTCCAGGCACGAGCGGCGCGTGATCTAGGACTCACCCCAAGACAGATGGGATACAAGATCAGAAAATACGAACTCAGTCGCCCGAATTTTGCTTAAAGCGACAAGATCATGGTTCCTGCTCATGCCAAAACAAGGACATTGCCCAATCGAGGTCCATTATTTTAGCAAAAACCCAAAAGTGATGCTAAAAAAACGACCATCCCGAGTACAGTAATCAAAGTCGCTGTACATTCGCTACTTATTTTGTAATAATTACTAATCAGCTAGTCAGTTTTAATACAAGGAGGAAACATGAACATGAAAATGCCTTTTCTTTACACCGCTAACGAACTTTTTGATTGGATCAGTAAAAAACCGGATTTCATCCTGCTTGATGTGCGCAACGAAAGAGATTTTGACAACTGGAGCGTGGAAGGACCTGAATTTTTTCCCTATATCAATATCCCCTACTTCAATTTCATGGAGGATGTGCAGGGTAGTGTAAATCGCGTCCCTCAGGGGCAAAAAGTGCGAATTGTTTGCGCGAAAGAGGGCTCAGCCAAATATGTTGCCGACCTCCTCTGCCAGAACGGTTTTAGCGATGTCGGCTACCTCAAACAAGGGATTGTCGGCTGGGGCAATGTCCTCGCCACCAAGAGAATAAGCAGTGAAGGGGACGAGCACATACTCTACCAGTTTATTCGACCTGGCAAGGCATCCTGCAGCTACATGCTCATCTTTCAAAAAGAGGCTATGGTTTTTGATCCATCGCGCAATATCGATGAATACATTCGAGTAGCCAAAGAGCATGGCGCCAAGATAATCAAGACCTTCGAAACCCACCGTCAGGCCGATTACATCTCAGGCAGCCCACAACTTGCTCAAGAAAAAGGCTGCACCGCCATCGTCAACAGCCTGGATTTTGAGGGAGCTGCCTTCCCCTATGAGCCGATTATCCCTGGCAAGGCCTATACTTTCAGCCAAAAAGGACCTGAAGTGGTTGCGCTGCACACCCCAGGCCACACCTTGGGCAGCACATGTTTTCTCATTGACAACAAATACCTCTTAAGCGGCGACACCATCTTCATCAACACGGCAGGACGGCCGGATCTTGGTGGCAAATGGCAAGAGTGGGCTCGGGAACTCTACCTCACGCTCATGCTGCGCATGCGCACCTTAAGCGATGAGATAATTGTTCTGCCCGGCCACTACACCAGCTGGAGCGAAGCCAATAGTTCCCATGTCTTTGCAGCAAAGCTGGGGGCATTGAAGGAAAACATCATTGCCTTCAGGCTCCCGAACGAAAAGAAATTTGCCGAATTTATCCAGGACAACATGCGACCCCAACCCGGAGTGTATACTGAAATCCGTAGAGTCAATGGCGGCTGGCTCAAAGTCAGCCCAGAGGAGGCCGACGCCATGGATCTTGGCAAAAATGAATGTGGCGCCAGCAACTACGGCAAAGTAGGTGTAAGCGCCGAAGTTCAGCGCAGCACAACCTAGCCCCACCCTATACGTCGTTCTTAATAGAGTCTTTAGCCCATGTCTTGACCCTTAACAATCAGGCCTTACGAATCAACAACTTCCAGGCTCCGTCAGCAAGCTGTTCCTTGTCCACGATAGTATGTCCCTCTTTGGCCACGGAACCCGGCACATTGTTGATGGGCGGACCGTCGTCCAGAATTATTTCAAGGACTTGGCCTGATTTCAGCTTAGCGAGTTCGACCTTGGCATAAACCATGTTCATAGGACAGCCAACCTTCCGACAATCTTTTGTTGCGTCTGCTTCTCGATGTGTTGTCATAGACGTGTGCTCCTTTGCTTTATGCGTCAATTCGTTCAAGAGGCTCTTCTGCCACTTCCCCTTTATTGATCCGAAATGATCTGATCACTGGATCAGTCTCGGCAAGAGAGATGATCACATAACTCAACTGGGGGTCATAGGCCAGCTTAATGTCTTCCTGGGAAGGACGCGCTGGGGTTTCCGGGTGACTATGATAGACCGCCCGTAAGACCAGCCCCTTCTGTCTCATATCTTTTACCGCCTTAAACTGCTCCTCAGGCTTCATGCTGAAGTGATCATGCGCCGCATCGGTATTGGTCATCTCGTAATACACAACAACCCGCCCCTCTTTTTCGGCCAGATAACCGCACACCTCATGCGGCAGTCCGTTTTGAGCGTGACGCACCAACGCCGCCCAAATTTCTGAAGTTATTTTCAACATACCTAGGTCACTCCGAAAAGAATCTGCCATAAACCCGCACGCCCTCTCAGGCGAAACAGGTCTTAAGACCGCAAACAGCCTGCTCGGCATCAACAAGCTCATGAATGGATGGATTTTCTCCGCACAAAGGGCAATCACTCTGTTTGCGAAGTTTCACTTTCCTAAATTCCATGCTCTTTGCGTTAAACGAGAGCAGGGTATTGGTCAGCAGAGTTCCTGTTCCAGTGATAAACTTCAAGGCCTCGGTCGCCTGAATCGTGCCAAGCATCCCGGCAACTGCCCCCAAAACCCCGGCCTGTGAACAAGTAGGCACGGCATCAGGAGGTGGTGGCCGCCTGAATGAACATCGATAACATGCCGACTCATGCGGGACGACAGTCATCGTCTGGCCGTCAAACCGAAGAATACCCCCGTGGGAAAATGGAATATTCTCCATTACACAAGCATCATTGACCAGAAATTTGGTCGGAAAATTATCTGTACCATCAATCACAAAATCATACTCCCTGATCAACTCCCTGATATTGGCTGCCACTAAATTCATACGATACGTGCGAACCTCAATATCCGGATTGATCGCCAACATCTTCTCCCTTGCCGATTCGACCTTCGGGACATTGATGTCTTTGGTAAAATGCGCAATCTGACGCTGAAGGTTGGAGATCTCAACCGTGTCGCAATCCACAATTCCAATAATGCCTACCCCTGCCGCGGCAAGATACAAGGCAACCGGACACCCGAGCCCGCCGGCGCCGACTATCAACACCTTGGCATCAAGCAACTTCTCCTGGCCTTCAACCCCGACATCCTGCAAAAGGATATGTCGACTGTATCGCTCAAGCTGTTCCCCGGTAAATTCTCTCATAACGCTGCAAGCCCCTCCCCTAAATCCTCGAGCAAATCTTCGTGGTCCTCAATGCCGACCGATAGCCGTAGCATACTCGACCGCAAGCCCATAGCCTTTTTCTCAACTTCGCCATATTCTGCAAAAATCGTCGAAGACGGGTGCAGAATAAGGGTCTTATTATCATTAATATTGGTCGCCCTCCTGATAAGCTTAAGACGATCCATGCAGGCAAAACAACTCTCCTGACTCGGCAGATCAAAGGTAAGAATTCCGCCATACTTGCCTTTAAAGAGCCGGGAGGAGATCTGATGATACGGAGAACCCGGCAAGCCCGGATACTGAACCGCACTCACCTTTTGATGACCTTCCAAAAATTCGGCAATTAGTTGGGTATTGGCGCAGGTTTTATCAAGACGCAGACTTAGGGTTTCCAAGCCAAGACTTTGCAAATAGGCATTATGGGGAGCAAGACATGATCCGGTGTTTCTATAGACATCGGCACGGAGGGCAGCAATAAAAGCCATCCTCCCGAACTGCCCAGCCCGCTCCGCAAGTTTCTGAGCCTTTCTCCAATCAAAATTTCCATTATCGATAATCAACCCGCCCACCGAAGTGCCCCCGCCGGAAATCGCCTTGGTGCTCGAAAGAATCTCAATATTCACCCCGGCCGCCTTACTATCAAACAGATAGGGGGTCAAAACGGTATTATCAAGCACCAGCGGCACCCCGAACCTTTGCGCCACCCGACCGATCGCTTCGATATCTGCCACCTCCAGATGAGGATTGGTGATGCTCTCAAGAAACAGGGCCCGGGTGTTTTCATCAATGGCCTTCTCTATCGCCTCAGTATCAGCCATGGAGACACACCGTGTTTCAAGGCCCCATGGCTGCAAGGTCTTCTCGAAAAGAGCCAGGGTATTGCCGAAGATCTTCCTGGTGGTAACGATGTTGGCCCCGCTTTCCGCAAGTGCCATGATCGTATTACTGATGGCCGCCATGCCGGAGGAAACAGCAACCACCGCAAGCCCTCCCGAGATCTCCCGAATACGCTGTTCAAAATCCTCAACAGTGGGGTTGGTGATCCGAGAGTAGAGGTGGCCAGGCTTTTTCCCCTCAAAAGAGAGCTTAAGTGATTGCGCATCATCATGCTCAAAGGCAACCGAATCATAAACAGGCGCCCTTAGGGCGCCATGGACATCTTTTTTAGTCGGCCGCCGGTGAATGGCCCTAGTGGAAAAACCGTACATCAGCGACTCCCTCCTCCCATGAAATAGAGAAAATCAACTTCATCATCTTCAGAAACATGCGTCTTAAGATACTCGTCGCGTTCTACGATGGAACCATTCAACTGAACAGAGACCATTTCCGGAGATTCAACATTCTTCAGTTTCAACAAATCTACGATTGAAACATGACCCACACCAAGATCCTCTTTTTCACCATTAATTATAACCCGCATCAGCTCCCTCCTTTTTCCTTAAACTTCGACACCACCTACCCTCACTCAACCACGGTCTTTCCAAAGCTTCGACTTAACGAGTGGCAATTGAAAAGATTGCTTCTCAGTACTCAAGACTACGGAAGTCTCAACCTTGCCGACCCCAGGTGCCTCGATCAAGGTATCGATCACAAAATCCCGGTACTCTTGAATCGAAGGGGAGACTATCTTCAGAAGATAATCATAAACACCTGAAATATTATGACACTCAACTACATTTTGAATCTCACGAATCCTCTCCAGAAAGGCTTCGGTCGTTTTGCGATCATGCGGAGATAGTGTGACAAAAACATAGGTTACAATCTCCAACCCGATCTTCTTCTCATCAACAATCACTGCATATCTTTTGATAATTCCGGACTCCTTTAACCGCTTAGTACGCCCCAAGCACGAAGAGGGAGAGAGTTCTATCTTTTTTGCCAACTCGGCATTGGTGATTGTTGCATCACTCTGCAAGTAGGTCAGAATGGCAAAATCAATTTCATCCAAAATCTGCGCAGATTGTTCATTCAACTTCACACCTTCCACTCTTAAATTCACAAAGACAAACAGCCATTAACTAGAATAATATTCTAAAATAGACCAAGTGTCAAGAATATTATTCTGAAATAATTTAACATTAAAGAATCATCAACCAAATCAACTCTCTCTTCTCTCTCACTTTCTGCAAGACTTAGCGTCAGAACTCAGTTGACACCCCTGACACGATAAAAGCATCACCGGAAACTAGAAAAATACCCCGCCAAAGATCATGCGTTTGGCTAAAATGGCAAACACCATGAACGAAAGACGCCTCAAAAATGACTAAGAGGAAACACTGTGCTCACGAAGAGATGAATGATAGTACCGCCCGACGAATCTATGGCGGACAAGGGGTGAGAAAGGGAGGAGGATGCGAAAATCGTAATCGCGCGATGGGGTAAAAAAAAAAGGCAT
>VMSU01000076.1 GCA_013792005.1 Desulfobulbaceae bacterium | reverse complement strand
ATGGTCAAAGTGTCTGTACTCATGAGGTTTTCCAGTAATTTGTGATTGCCTGGATCACCTGCTCCTGCTCGGCTTCAGTCAGGCTTGGGTAGATGGGAAGCGAGACCGCTTGCTGGTAGAAGGTGTCAGTTTCAGGATAATCGGTCTGAGCCAGGAGTTGGTGCAGTGGTTTAAATACCGGCCGTCGGCAGATAATATTCTGGCGCTGCATGGCAGAGATAAATTTATCTACGTTGCCGTCTTTGAGCCGAATGACGTAACGGTATGAAATAGTATCGTTGTCTGTGCGGTTAACAGGGAGTGTGATCTGAGGACTTTCTTGGAGGCGTGAGGTGTACAGGCTTGCTCTCTCTTGTCGGCGTCGGATTGTGTCGTTAAGGCGTTGGAGCTGGGAAATCCCAAGCGCTGCCTGCATTTCGGTCATCTTGCTATTGTACCGGAGGCGGTAGAGTTCTTTCTCGTCATAGTCGCGCAGATCTCTGATCGTGGCCAGGAGGGCAGGGTCGTTACTTACTATCATCCCCCCTTCGCCGGTGGTCATCACCTTGGTGGCATAGAAAGAGCAGATCGCCAGGGTGCCGAAACTGCCCAAGGGTTGATTGTGAATACTGCCGCCAATGGCTTGAGCGAGATCTTCGACTACTGGGATGCCGAGGCGGCAGAGTGTGGTTATGTCGGCCGGGTGTCCAAAGAGGTGGGGGGCGATTATTGCCTTGGTGCGTGGCGTGATTCGGCGGGCGGCATCCTCAGGGGCAATGTTGCCGGTGTCCGGATTGATATCGGCAAGGATTGGGGTCGCGCCGGTGTACAGGATAGCGTTGAGCGGGGCAACGCAGACATAGCTTGGCAGGATGACCTCATCTCCTGGCCCGATGGCAAGAGCCAGCAGGGCAAGATGCAATGCTGCTGTTCCTGATTGGACCGCAGCGCCTTCACTAACACCTAGCCGTCTGGCGATGGCGTCTTCAAAGAGTCGGACCTGTTCTCCTTGGGCCAGGGCGCCGCTGGCAACTACTGTCGAGACTGCGGCCACATCCTGTGGAGTGATGTCGACCCGGGAATGGCTGATCATGTGTTGATAAACAGCCGTTGCGGGATGAATCCCTCGGCATATTGTACTCGTGCCTGCATCCCGCGGAATTGGGCCTGGGCTCGGGCAACATCGATGATGGACATATTGCCGATATTGGTCTTCATCACTTGTGAGTCGTGGGCTTCAAGAATTTTAACCTTGCGCTCGAAGGTGTCGTCAAGATCTACAAACACCGATGGTGAAAAATTGTGAGTGGTTGGGACTTCGTAAAAGAGGACGTTTTTGATGTAGCGGGTTGCCGAGATCGTCGCTTGAGCTAAGTGTCGGTGATCCTGGTGGGTATCGTCAAGGTGATGGACGAAGATGAACAGGGGGTTGACAGCGCTGATAACTTTTTCAATGACGTGGATAACCCCGTTATCTAAGGGGAGCTGGGTGTCTTTATAGCCGCCCCAGAAGGCCTTGGAAACGCCGATAATATTGTTGGATGCCTTTTGTTCGTGGCGTCTGGTCTCGTTGTCGCCCCCCATGGAGCCGTCGGTCATCACCAGGGTATAGATGGCGTGGCCGCTGTTCTGATATTTTATCAGGGTGCCGCCGCATCCTATCTCAATGTCGTCTGGATGGGCGCCAATCGCGAGGATATTCATGATGTGTTCCGCAAGAGGTTCAGGCTGTTCGGGCCGCAGTTGAAGAGGAGGTCAAGTACGGAGAGGTTAGGCTCGAAGGGACCAAAGAGTTGAGGGTATGTCGGGTGGTGATAGTCTTGAAATTCGACCTCGATGCCCGCGTCGCTCCAGGTGTTCAGATTCATATAGCCTTGGCCGCCACTGCCGGCGATGTATTTCTTGCCGTCAAAATGACGGACCAAGCCGATGAGGCGTTCATCTGGAGTTTCAGGGAAGGGACCGAGTTCCGAGGCGACATGGATTAATGTGGTGATCCCGAGAAACCCTGCCAGTGATCTGACCAGGGAGATATTCAGCTCGGCCAGGGTTTTCCACTCTATTGCAAATAAAGGGGCGAGCCAGGTCATGACCTGCTCAAAGTAAGGCGCTCGATTGTAGTTGGTGATTATGCTCTGCTGATGGGTTCGTTGCCAGTTTTGGGAGTTGATTGTCCTGACCTGATTTATGGTTTCAGGAAAATTGAACGCCACAGGAACCGTCAGCCATTGCCAGCCAGTCGCGGTTTTTATTCGGTTACGATTCTGCCATTCGTTTTTTTTGTATTGAACGGTATCGAGCAGGATAAAGTGATCAGCCCCGGCCATTTTGGCAAAGTAACCAAGCCATGGCATGTATTGGGGTTGATGCACAGAAATAATCATATATTTTCCTTAGTAAGTAATAGAAAAAATAAGACATTAAGTAAAATGCCAGGAGTTACCTCATAGCATATTTTATAAGGCAGTGCAAGAGAGGTTTGATGTGGGGGTATTTGCCAGGGGTAGTGATACGGTGTGGCAGTTTGTGGGGATGGGTGATTCTTGGACGGGAGAGTGAAGGGTAGGGGTGGGAGGGGGAGTGTGCCTCCCCCTGAACAGAGAGCAGATACTATGGAGACGGCCGGTTGGGGGGTACCCTATCTGCGTCCGACCAGAAAGTCTTCTACTATGTCAACATCATATTTGCTGCCGATGATCAGCGGTACTCGTTGGTGAAGGGATTCGGGCTCAATGTCCATGATGTTGCGGCCATCTCCGGTAATGGCGCGGCCTCCGGCCTGGTTGGCGATGAAGGCGAAGGGGGCGGCCTCGTAGAGCAGGCGAAGTTTGCCGCTCAGCTTTTTTTGGTCTTTATTGTCTTTGGGGTAGAGGAAAATGCCGCCGGTAATCAGGTTGCGATGGAAGTCTGCGACCAAGGTGCCGATATAACGGGCGCTTAAGGGGCGGTTGTCACTCATGTCGACTGCTTTGACGTGGTCGATATAGCGCCGGATGTTGTCGTCCCAGTATGGGGTGTTGCCCTCGTTGATGCTATAGTATTTGGCCCGCTCCGGGATTTTGATGTCGGGGTGGGAGAGGAAGAATTCACCCACGCTGGGGTCCAGGGTAAAGCCGTGTACCCCTTCGCCAGTGGTGAAAACCAGCATGGTGCTCGACCCGTAAATGATATATCCGGCAGCGACTTGCGCCGATCCCTTCTGGAGAAGGTCCTCAACTGTGCCCTGTCCTGAGGTAAGGGAGGTGCGGCGACGGTGAATGGAAAAAATGGTGCCGATCGAGACGTTGACGTCAATATTTGATGAGCCGTCCATGGGGTCGAAGGCCAGGGTGTATTTTCCCTCGTATCCATCAACTACAGGGATGATGTCATCTTCTTCCTCTGAGGTCATGACACAGATGTAGCCGGAGCGGGCCATTCGTTTCTTGATCGTATTGTTGGCGAATTCGTCCATCTTCTGGACCGATTCCCCTTGGATGTTTGTCTTGCCGGACATCCCGATGTCATCGGCCATTCCCGCCATGTTGACTTCGGCGGAAATGGTCTTGGCGGCGACAATAAGTTCGGAGAGCAGGCCAGAGAGTTCGCCGGTGGCTTCCGGGTGCATGCGTTGGCTGTCAAGGATATGTCGGCTGACTGTGACGCCTAAAGGTCGATTCATTGCTGTCTCCTGTGTGCGAAATGGCTGACCGGGCTTTTGGCGGCCCAAGGAAATCTTCTAGTAGCAAAAGTATATTTCAGCGGTTATTCTTAGCCAAAAAAGAGAGATAACGCACGTTATTTTCACCTGTTGATTCTCTGCATTGAGTGATTTAGGATGAAATTTAAATTTGTTATGACAACTTCGGACTCTTGAGCAATGATGGCACAACATGAAAATCGCCACGTAGGAACAACGGTGGCAGGATGGTTTCTTACTCTGCGATGGGGGACGGTTCTCTGTCAGGTGCTGCTTTTTGCCGCAGTAAGGTTTCTTTTTGCCATTGAGACTCCCCTGCTGGCCCTGGGCCTTATTGGTTTTGAGGTGGTTTCCAATCTTTTTTTTTCCCGTCTTCTGCGCGAGCGCAAGACGGTGCCTGTCCCTTTGCTCACCGGGGTGATGTTTTTGGATATCGCGCTCCTCACAGGTCTTTTGGCTCTGACCGGAGGGGCGATGAATCCCTTTACCTTTCTGTTTCTGGTT
>VMSU01000075.1 GCA_013792005.1 Desulfobulbaceae bacterium | reverse complement strand
GGCCAGAACCGGCAGGTATGAGACGACCCATAATCACGTTCTCTTTCAACCCTGTCAGCTTATCCGTCCTGCCCGCCATCGAAGCGTTAGTCAACACTTTGGTGGTTTCCTGGAACGAGGCTGCCGATATGAAGCTGTCGGTGCTCAACGAAGCTTTTGTCACCCCAAGCAGCAAGGGTTCGGCATGGGCCGGTTGACCACCTTCTCTCATAATTTTGTCATTTTCTTCTTGGAATCGCCACCACTCTACTTGCTCACCCAACATAAAAATGGAATCACCAACACCGGTAATGGTTACGCGCCGTAACATCTGACGAACAATTACTTCAATATGTTTATCGTTAATTTTAACACCCTGTAAACGATAGACCTCTTGAATCTCATTGACCAAGAACTTAGCCAACTCCTTGACACCCAAGACCCGCAAAATGTCATTAGGTGCCGGCGAACCATCCATCAATGCCTCACCAGCCTTGACATAATCTCCTTCGTGGACACTTATATGTTTCCCCTTAGGAATAGCGTACTCTTTGGCCTCACCAAGCTCTGGTGTAACAATTACTCGCTTCTTACCCTTGGTATCTTTGCCATAACTTACCTGGCCATCAATTTCAGAAATAACGGCATACTCTTTAGGCATCCGAACCTCGAACAACTCTGCTACCCGAGGAAGACCACCAGTAATATCCTTGGTCTTTGTCGTTTCCCGTGGGATTCTTCCTAACACTGTGCCCGGTGAAATTTCTTGACCTTCCTGAACATTAACAAGAGCCCCAACAGGCAGAGAATAACGAGCTACAGTGCCAGTTTTCGGCAACTTTACCCCTCGGCCATCCTTATCTTTAAGCGAGATCCGAGGATTCAAATTGCTATGCCGAGACTGCATGATAGCAAAACTTGACTTGCCAGTTATCGGATCAAGTTTTTCCTGCATGGTGACACCCTCTTGAATGTCGCCAAATTTAACAATACCGCCGACCTCACAAACAATAGGGATGGTGAAAGGATCCCAGTCGGCGATCATAGTGTCTGGCGAGATCTCATCACCGTCATTATAATGAAGTTTAGCCCCATAATTCACAGGATAACGTTCCCGCTCACGCCCCATAGGCCCAAATATGCTTATCTCTCCATTTCTGTTCATAACAACTAATTTGCCATCACTACCGGCAACAGTATGCAGCCCCTGAAGTCGGATAACACCTCCGTGCTTAGTCCGAACCTCTGCAACCGCGGCACTTCGACTGGCGGTACCACCGATATGGAAGGTACGCATGGTCAACTGAGTTCCTGGTTCACCAATTGATTGAGCAGCAATAATACCTACAGCCTCCCCTTGGTTGACCATATGACCGCGACCTAAATCACGCCCATAACATTTAGCACATACACCGCGTTTTGCTTGGCAAGTTAGCACTGACCTGATATGGATGCGATCAATACCTGCCTTGTCAATCAATTCGACCTCACGCTCGGTAATTTCCACATTGGATTGAACCAAGACAGTATCGGTGAAAGGATCGATGATATCTTCTAAGGCTACTCGACCAAGAATTCTATCCCCGACATGTTGAATAACCTCACCACCTTCCATCAATGGTTCTGCTTCAATACCATCCAAGGTACCGCAATCGCGCTCGACAATAGTAGAATCCTGGGCAACATCGACCAGACGTCGGGTGAGATAACCGGAGTTAGCAGTTTTCAAAGCGGTATCAGCAAGACCCTTACGTGCGCCGTGAGTTGAAATGAAATATTCAAGAACACTTAACCCTTCACGGAAATTGGCTTTAATCGGTGACTCGATAATAGCGCCTGATGGCTTGGCCATCAATCCGCGCATCCCGGCCAATTGACGGATCTGATCCTTAGAACCTCTCGCACCGGAATCAGCCATAACGAAAATAGAATTAAAGCTTGGAGTCTCGATGAGTTTGTTATTGGCATCACGCAGATACTCGACACTCAGCTCCTTCATCATCTCCTGGGCCACTTCGTCGGTTGTTCGAGACCAAATATCGACCATCTTGTTATATTTTTCGCCGGCGGTGACTAAACCATCTGCATACTGCCGCTCGACTTCCATAACCGAATTGGTGGCCTTGGAAATCAAATCTTCCTTGCTCACCGGAATCTTCATATCATTAATACAGATCGATATGGCGGAAGAAGTAGCATGTTCATATCCCATATCTTTAAGTCGATCAGTAAGGATAACCGTGTCTTTAGTCCCAGCGTGACGATAAGTGTAATCTATCAACCGAGCCAATTCTTTTTTAGTGAGAACTTTATTGATCTGGGAAAATGGCACAGAACTCGGGAGTAATTCAGAAAGGAGTATTCTGCCCACAGTAGTATCAACAATCTCACCTTCGATTCTCACCTTGATTTGGGCCTGCATGTTAATCACCTTGTGATCAAATGCGACCCGAGCCTCTGCTGGGTTGGCAAAGAGCCTTCCCTCGCCCTTGGCCAATGGCCTGGTCCGACTCAAATAATACAGACCGAGAACAATATCCTGAGACGGGACAATGATCGGCTCGCCATTGGCTGGGGATAGAATATTGTTGGTTGACATCATCAAAACCCTGGCCTCAAGTTGCGCCTCAACCGTCAGGGGTACATGGACTGCCATCTGATCACCGTCAAAGTCGGCGTTAAAGGCTGAACATACAAGAGGATGCAACTGAATGGCCTTACCCTCGATCAACACGGGCTCAAAGGCCTGCATACCAAGGCGATGAAGGGTGGGCGCTCGGTTAAGAATAACCGGAAACTCGTTAACTACTTCATCTAATACATCCCATACTTCTTTAACTCCTTTCTCCACCATCTTCCGCGCACTCTTGATAGTGGTGACATAACCATGCTGTTCCAGCTTATTGTAAATAAAGGGCTTAAATAGCTCCAAAGCCATTTTTTTAGGAAGACCGCATTGATGAAGACGAAGATGAGGACCGACGACAATGACAGTACGACCCGAGTAATCGACACGTTTACCAAGCAAGTTCTGACGAAAACGCCCTTGCTTCCCTTTAAGCATGTCACTTAAGGACTTGAGAGGCCGCTTATTTGAGCCGGTAATTACCTTGCCACGCCGCCCATTATCGAAAAGCACATCGACTGCTTCCTGCAACATTCGCTTTTCATTACGTATGATGATCTCCGGAGCATCTAACTCAAGCAGACGCTTCAAACGATTGTTGCGATTGATAACTCTTCGATAGAGATCATTGAGGTCCGAGGTTGCAAACCGTCCACCTTCCAAAGGGACCAATGGTCTCAAATCTGGCGGCAATACCGGAATGACATCAAGAATCATCCATTCAGGACGATTTTCTGAATCACGAAAGGCCTCAACGACATTAAGCCGCTTAGCAAATTTTTTCCGTTTAGCATCAGAACTTGTAGTTTTCATCTCTTCGCGCAAAACCAACGATAGCGATTGCAAATCAAGGTTATGCAACATATCCTTGATTGCCGAAGCGCCGATGCCAACGGTGAATTTATCACCAAAATCAGTCCGTACCTGCCGGTACATATCCTCATTCAACAAGGTGCCGACAACCAGACTGGGTTCATCAGAGCGAACTACAACATAGGAATCGAAATACAGAACCTTTTCCAGTTCCTTCAAGGTCATATCAAGCATATTACCTATCTTGCTGGGCAAACTCTTCAAGAACCAAATGTGGGCAACAGGAGCGGCCAACTTAATATGCCCGAGCCGTTCACGGCGAACTTTGGATTGAATGACCTCGACACCACACTTCTCACAGACTACACCGCGGTGCTTCATCCGCTTATATTTACCGCAGTTACATTCGTAGTCCTTGACAGGACCGAAGATTTTAGCACAAAATAATCCATCACGTTCAGGCTTAAACGTTCGGTAATTTATGGTCTCAGGTTTAAGTACCTCCCCGTGAGACCAGTCCATGATTTTTTCTGGCGATGCAATTGATATTCTGACCGTATTAAATTTTACCGGCGCCTTTGCTTTGGAAAAAAAACTAAAAAGTTCGTCCACGGCACACCCCTATTTCGTTATAAAGTAACGTCCGCTCACTTGACTTCTCAACCAATCTGTTTCAGTGACCACTCGAATCTCAGTGTCTCTCTGTTGCAACTGGCTCTCTTTGAGCGTACGGTTTAGCAAAAAACTACCACAACATAAGATCCATCTCCTCATCAGGAGATAAGGCGGTTATCACTCGTCCAGCAACTCCATATCAAGACAGAGTCCCTGAAGTTCCTTAACCAAAACATAGAACGATTCAGGTAACCCTGCCTCAAGGAAGTTATTGCCCTTAACTATTTTTTCATACATCTTGGTCCGTCCGCCAACGTCATCTGACTTTACCGTCAAGAATTCCTGCAGGGTATATGCAGCGCCATAGGCTTCCATTGCCCACACTTCCATTTCCCCCAAACGCTGCCCACCGAACTGCGCTTTACCTCCAAGAGGTTGTTGGGTAACAAGTGAATATGGACCTGTCGATCTCGCATGAATTTTATCATCGACTAAGTGATGTAATTTAATGATATACATTGTCCCGACGGTGATTGGGTTATCGAACTGCTCCCCTGTCAAACCATCATATAAGTAACTCTGACCGACCTCACTCATTCCTGACTCGACCAGAAGGGATCGTATCTCTGTCTCCTGAGCGCCATCGAAGACGGGTGTTGCCATGTGCAATCCCTTCTTCATCTTCACGGTCATGTCTAAAATGTCCTGGTCGCTCAGTCCGTCAGTCAACTGTTTATATTCATCCTCCGAGTAGATCTTCTGGAGTTTGTCCTTAACAGCAGTGACCTCTTGTCGCTGACCGAACTCAAATAGCTGTTCACCAAGTTTCTTTGCAGCCAAGCCCAAATGAGTTTTAAGCACCTCACCAAAGTGCATACGAGATGGTACACCGAGAGGATTTAGAACAATATCAACTGGTGTGCCATCAGCAAAGTACGGCATATCCTCTTCCGGTAAGATTCTGGAAACAACACCCTTATTACCATGGCGACCGGCCATTTTATCACCAACTGACAGCTTACGCTTTTTGGCAACATATATCTTGACCATCTTGATAACGCCAGGTGGCAGATCGTCGCCC
The DNA here is from genome assembly GCA_013792005.1 of Desulfobulbaceae bacterium. Classification (NCBI taxonomy): domain Bacteria; kingdom Pseudomonadati; phylum Thermodesulfobacteriota; class Desulfobulbia; order Desulfobulbales; family Desulfobulbaceae; species Desulfobulbaceae bacterium. The sequence goes on along the minus strand of VMSU01000075.1, from coordinate 196 downwards.
TTGCGCAAGCGTTCAATCCGGGCCTCATATCGTTTTTTCACTACCTTAGCCTGGCTCTCGTAGCGCTCGTAAATGAGATCAATCTCACCCTTATAGGTGACGCTTTCGGCAAAAGAAATCTTGCGGATCGCATTCAATCGCATCTGCAACACCTTGTCACGATGAATAATATCACCCTTAGTAACTAGTACTTCTG
>VMSU01000074.1 GCA_013792005.1 Desulfobulbaceae bacterium | reverse complement strand
ATTCATGTAGTAAAAAGCTCATCCGCTTCTTACAGGTCGTGCTCCGCGTCAATCCTTTCCGTACCTTTGTCCGTAAACTAAAAGAACGGCCAGCCATCACCTGTCGGGTATGCGGAGCGGCGATGAAAGTCATTCTGACAAGGATTCCGAAACCTCTGGTCAAAGAGGCCACCTGCCTCACATGAGGAATAACGGAGAAATTGTCATGTAATCCTACGCCCGGCATAGGCGGTTAAAAACGTCGGCTTCTCCGTCAATGGAGACTTGCGTGCAAAAAATGGCATTAATCATGTTTAATGCCCCTGAAATGCCTCGAAACAATCTACTTCAAAGATCAACTTTTCAGAAAAAGTATCCCGTCCTTTCTTTTGCCTGATCTGGCAGACTCCCTCTCAAAAGCTCTTTTCTATATATAGTAGCCGGGCTTGTCCAACAAACGGTTCAGATTGTGGTTCGCTGCGCTCTCACAATCTAACCTTATTCGTTAGGCATGATGATTCCCTAGTACTTCAATGACAATAGGTTTCAAATCTACGCACAAACCGGGGCCGCTGGCACTCAAAACTTCACCAACGACACTGACCGCACTCCCTCTTTTTAACGTGCGTATTTCAGGGAAATTTTCTACTTTCTCAGAAAACCAAAACGAGTCGCCAATATAGGTGTCTTGGTTAATGGTTAAATTTACCCGAACACTTTCTTTGTCGCGAGGGTCTTCCATTACTTCTTTTAAATGGCCAATCCACTTAACAGTAATGCCGTTGTATTGCTTTGCGATCTGTTCTTTTTGAAAAGGAGGCGCCGAGTTAATTGATTCAACAATATCTTTGACAGTGATATTGGAAATGCTCGTTACTTGGCGCACAACTGGCTGATGTTTGTTGGCATCAGTTTTAATAATTGCCAAGTTGGTCTTGTCGGTTGGTGGGTATTTTTGAACTGATTCAGTGCTCGTTTGATTTTCTGAAAGTTTCCTATGGCTTTTCCTCTCGTGAAGCCACCAACCAATAATTGCTGCGGCTACAGTCGCGGCACCGCCAATTAATGCAGCTGTGATTTGTGGGTCCATGGTCATGCGAGATGCCTAACGTAGAAGTGAGGGGCTGGCCGACCACGGAACATGGCGACAGCCCGAAAAGAAAAAGCTGCCTCCGGCCTGAGAGAAGCCGACTCTCGGCCAGTCCCACTCGACTGCCAGGTTAGACCGGGAGAATGATGCCCCACGGACCCAAGCGGAATTTACCCCACGGACAATAAAATTGCCATGGACATAAAACACAGAGGCCAACCCCAACCAGCCGCCCACGGCACGGGGTGTGCGGAGCGCACCAGAACGGCCAGACAAAGTACGGACAGCATGCGAAGCCAACAGGCCAGAGCCCGGAGACCAAAGCGCAGAGCCGCTGATGAGCTGAAATGAGCGCGTGTGCACACCCCGCTCAGCGAGCCCCACACAGACACTCACAGGCCGAAAACGTGAAAAGAGGGCGGGCATCAAAGTAAGGCTCTAACGTGGCGGATGAGCAGCGGCCAGTCTGCTCGATCCGAGTTAATGGCCCGAAGGCGCACCTGTAATGGACTTTTTCGAAGTCGCGCTGCTCATCCGCCACGATGGCCCGGCGCAGCCGGGCCATCTAATTAATATCTTGTTTCTGGATATCTTGCCTGACAAATCCATTTTGACATCGCATAGTTGACCTAACCGAGTTTTTTCTAACTAGATATCATGCTCAATTCACCTGATATCTAGTTTCCAGCTACCATCCCCGCAGATGGATCCTCAAGGAAAAATTATGGTCAGACATTGCAATTAAACATGTCTTTTGATCGCTATTTAGGGGCTTGGACACGAGACCTGCCCCCCTACTTGTTACCTACCTGTTTGTTGTCGATTCAAAATTACTTCTTTGTCCTCATACAATTCCATCAACCATCAAAATGCGCCAAGACCTGTTTCATAACAGAAAATGGGGTGCCGAGAACTCCCTCGAACACCCCATTTTTTTTGTGATGTTATCAGCACATGATCCCCACTGAGCGCCGCACATCGTCAGAGTATGAAAATTTCAGTAACAGCATAAGCTCCTTGTGCGTTTAGGCATAACCTACAAGTTCAAAAACATAAAATCAAAGAGTTATACTCGATACCCAGACCATAAGTTGCAAGTCTAAGATGCCATAAGCTGCAAGTTTCTTAGAGCATTAAGGCATAAGTTGCAAGTTTCTTACACGGTTTGGTTAAATTTTATATTTTCCAGTACCTCTATAGCATAACTCACTTAAAATAAAGAAATTTATTTCTGTAATTTCTTCAGTCTTGCCATCACCGATAAACTGCTGACATACCCCCCAACGATTATCGAACAAATCATAATTCGTTGATGAGTGATTTATTCCTATTACCCATAGACCTACTTATATAGTTGGCTCAATTAAATCTTCCAGATAGTTATCTTCAGTGAGCCTGGCTGTTGAATTCTTGTTACGCCAGATACAATAAATAAAAGTGAGCAAGTTTATTGATATGTCATTATCCCCCCGTAAATAATTCTTGGGGACTGAAAATCATTTTTTAAGGATTTTAAATGAAACATTGATATAGGTCCCCTAATTCTTAGGGTTGACAACCAGCATGGCAAACGCTAAAAGCTTATGCTAACAATAAGCTGGCCTGGGGTTCAGCGAGATTTCCCCTTGTGGTCGCCTTTGACATGGCCAATACAAACAGTTACATTAACCATCGATTACTTTTTTTGTTAACGACCAATCAATATGAGGGATAAAATGTCGAATAAAACTAATGACCATTTGGACAAGTATGGCTTTGTCATTGTATCCGACGAAGACGGCATGTGTTGCGTTTCTTATACGTCAGCGTGTTCAGGAAGCCGATCTGACTGCTGCACGCGAACATGTTCTGCTGATGCAAATTTCGTCGAAAATACTGAATCTTGGGAAAAGTACCTTGCTGTGAAAGGCGGTCAAGTGCAGTATTGAGCAGTTTATATAGATAATAATGATACGAGTGTTAGAAACCTCTACTCCTGAGTTGCGAGACGGAGTAGAGGTTTTTCTTTATCCGGTACAAGAGGGCAGTTCCAAGGTTCTTTTTCTATTCTTGTCGAGCAGAAGGCGTTTGCGCATTAAATGTAAACCTGCCTATGCCGGGCTTTTGAAACAGTTTGCCAGACATCAACCACTGGCCAGTTCCATGGCTAATGTTGGTTTGGACCTGAATAATGAGACAATCAACTTTATTTCCTTTTTGAATAATGAAGGAATAATCACCATCCAAGATCCACTTGAAACAAATCTGCTTCCTGTAAACTATGTAGAGCAATATAAGAGGCAAATTTACTTCCTGATTGATATTCTCAAGTCCCCGCAAAAAGCATTAGAAGTTCAAAGGAAAATATTTGATGCTCATATTACGATTTTTGGGCTTGGAGCCATCGGCAGCGCAATTCTACTCCAACTTTGTATGATGGGATTCAGACAGTTTACTCTCATTGATTACGCTCAAATCGAAGCAGATGACATCGCGAGAACGATGTACAAGACGGCCTTAGATGATGGTAAACAAAAAACTCAAGCGGCTAGAACGTTGGCAGAGGAGACGGCCTTTGACCCATACGTTCAAACTTATGACACAACGATTAAGACGACAACTGAACTGAATGATATTATTAGGAAGACCTCAATTATCATCAATACAGCTGACCAGCCATACATCGGCTATACTAATATCAAGCTTTCCAGATATGCTCTAAACCGTGGTATTCCTTTGCTTGTGGCTGGGGGGTTCGATGCCCACCTCGCATCTTTTGGAGAATTGCTAATTCCGCATGTAACTCCTTGCGCCGACTGTTACGCGACTTTTTTTGAGGACAGCCTGAAGAATTGGAAGCCGATCCCCCATCCCGTGAAGGAAAGACAGGGCTGGTTTGGAGGCCTAGGAAGTCTTTCAGCTTTCAGCTCGTCAGTGGCTACCCTCAAAATCTTGTCATATTTTCTTGATCAAGTCGGAGATGATAAAGTT
>VMSU01000073.1 GCA_013792005.1 Desulfobulbaceae bacterium | reverse complement strand
GAGACCGACCGGGCTATCGGCATCCACAAAACCAACAATTGCGCCACCTGTCATGCCCAAACCACCGGGGTACTGGTCAGCAGCATCTTTGGCGATGCTACCGGGGGCCCGAACACCTGCGCTGGCTGTCACCCCCAGCACGAAGCCGCTTTCCTTAATCACCAAGGACCGGTTGACCATAATATTACGAATATCCTGGCCACCACCTCTTGCGTCTCCTGCCATAAAGAGACCGACCGTGCCTCGGGTATTCACAAGACAAAAACCTGCGCCACCTGCCATGCCCCTGACACAGGAATCTTGATTTCCGCTGTCAATGGAGATGCCACCAAAGGCGCCGGCAATTGCCTCAACTGCCACCAATCACGAGGATCAAATTACACTAACCACCTTCCTCCGACCCACAACGCCCTCACCAAGACCCCAGTCTGCACCACAACATGCCATGCCGCAACCAGTCTTATTGTTGACATCCACAAGAATACCTGCGCCACTTGCCACACTGCCATCACCGGAGTACTCAAGGGGAGCGCCGTCAACGGCCCTGGAGATTGTCAGTTTTGCCACACAACTATCATTCCAAGCGACCCCCATACCGCTCAACATGACTCGATCATGTTCGACAACTCCCCTACCCTTCCCTGCGCCAACTGCCACAATAGCAATGGCGCTTCAGAACATATCGGCAGGACCACAGCCAACGGCCCTATCACCTGCACCTCCTGTCACAACTTAAACAATCCCACCTACCAGGATAAAATATACTGGGGCAAACGAGGAGTCAGTATCTATTGCCGTGAGTGCCACGGCTCCTACCGGGCCCCAAACCACCCCCGTGACACCCAACTCGACCACGTTGCGGCAGGGTATATCTCAAGCTCTCCATCCTGTGCTACCTGCCACGACCCGAACGGCACATACGACTTGATCGCAGTCATTCACAAAGATAATTGCAACACCTGCCACAGTGCCGCTGACTTCAGCCTCATCGGAAGCGCGACAGGACACCCGGGCGGAGGCAACTGCACCACCTGCCACGGCGCGGCGCTCCACAACACCACTTTAATTCATAATTTCCGCACTATTAATTTCGGCACTGGACCCGGATGCGCTAACTGTCACACCAGCGACATTACCACCTTAGGCCAACCCGGTAACGGCACCCTGATTAACCAAACCGATATCGATTCACTCCATAGCCGGGTCACAGGAAACCCCTGTGATCTCTGTCACAACTATAACGCCACCACCCAGGCCAACAGCGACAGCCTTCCCCTGCAAGCTACAGTCATCAATGCCATCACAGCCGGAAAAAATGACGCTGCCGCGGCCACCTGCGTCGTCTGTCATGACTACAACCAGAGCGGCCATGGTGCGATTGATCACGTCGCTTTGGGCAAAGTCACCGCCAGCGCCAAGTGCGTTTCCTGCCACGATCAGGTAGGACAAGCAGATGATACTACTTATATTCTGACCATCCATAATAAAAGCGGTAACGGTTGCGGCACTTGCCATATCAATCCTTCTGGCGCAGGACCTTTAAAGGCACCATACGAAGCGATCAACGGTGGGCAGGGTGGGACCTGCGGCACCTGCCACCCTGCCTATGACACCGACTTCGGAACTGGGCATTTGAACGAAGACCATGCCGTTCTTGCTAGTCTCGCCAACTGCACATCCTGCCATGATGGTAACATCTTGATTAATGTCCACGGCAACGGCACTACGGCAAATTGCCTCGCGTGTCACACCGCGGTCGACGATGGCACACTCCGCGCAGGCGTCAACGCCTGGGGAGATGCCTCAACTCACATCATCGGCGCGGCAGCAACATGCGGAACTTGCCACACCACCCATACCACAAATTTTGAACTTGGACATCAACATGAAGACCATAGCGGTGTTGCCGGAGTCACCTCCTGTGTCAACTGCCATACCGGAGATATCATCACCAGCGCCTTGACTCACAACAGCCTCTGCAACGATTGCCACACCAATACTACAACCAACGGTACCCTGCGAAACGGGGCGCGTGGCTGGGGCAACGCCTCTGGCGGCTCAGGCACCTGCTCCACCTGCCATCCGGCGTATTTTGATGCGCACATCCACGGCGCCATCGGAGGTTATGTGACGCACACCTTGGCCATTCAACCGACCGATCTTGCGCAAGAGGAGCCAGGGACACAGTGCAACTACTGCCATGGTTCGTTGAGCGCTATGAGCGACATCAAAATACTCCATGATGTCCCGACCAATGGCTCCGGCCCCTGCGCCACCTGTCACAATACCACCCGCGACATCAACCCCGATGCCCCAACCGGCATTACGATCACCATGGTCATCGCCGCCGGAGCCAACCCCACAGGCTGCCTGGACTGTCATGCCAACAAATCAAAACCAACTATCCATTACGTTCTGCACACAACTTACGTTGCCGAAGACCCAAACTGCACCACTGCACAATGCCACGCAGAAAGCAGCCTGCTCACCGGACTCCATGATGTGCAAAAATGCCGAACATGTCACACCAATACCACAGCGCCGGTTGCACCAATGTTGGGCAGCGCCATCAATCACGCCGCAACTGACCCGGGTTTCGGCAACCCAAACACCTGCACCACTTGCCACTCAACCGTCACCACCCATGATATTGATGTAAGCCATGATATGTTAAGCATGGCGCCCAATTGCACCATTGCCTGTCACTCCCATCCAGGGAGTACTTTCAGTGAAATCTACTCCACCCACCGCTCAGATTGTCAGACTTGTCATGGCAGTGGATTCCAAAAGGTAAAAGACGCCATTACCGCCGGCCGTAGCCGAAACGCAACACCCTCCGCCGTGACCTGCGAAACCTGCCATCCTACTCTCGGCGCCATTCAACACGGCGATGTCTCACACAATAATTTGAATAATTCCGAATTTATTCTTAGGGATTGCAATGGATGCCATATCAGCAACAATTTTGCCGATTTTCTTGGTATCCACCAAAACTCCTGCGCCAGTTGTCATGCCTACACCACTAATGGAGTTTGCCTGCCCACTGAACCTGGCTGCGTCTACGAGGGAACGCTTGCCAGCGAAGTCCAGGCAGCCATCACCGATGGCAAAGCGGGAACCCTCACCATTCACTGCGAAGACTGTCATCACTACAACCTGATCACCACGCCGATTTCCCATACCACAGAGCGCCCACCCCATAACCCGTTTGATGATCCGCCGCCGGACTGTACAATCTGCCACATCACCCCGTGGACCGGCCATATGGACAACCTGACCACCCATGCGCTCTGCTCGCCATGCCATTACAGCCCTGACCCAGGCGCCACCGGTGTTATTCATGTCATGACCTTTAATCAGACAGAAAACACCTGCGCCAAATGTCATAGCAGCCAACGGCAGCAAGTCAAAGACGCCATTATCAACGGCATTGCAGGTCAACTACAGGACTGCACCAACTGCCATGGCGCTGAGGACACCATCTACCACCCGACACCACCGACATCAGCGCAGCATGACATGGTTTCTGCCACGGTGAGTTGCATGGCCTGCCATGTCACGAACACCATGGGTGATATTTATGCTGTTCATCTGAGTGATTGCACCGTCTGTCATGGTGTCAACGTCCGCCAGGATGTTAAAGACGCAGTGGAAAACGGCCAAAGCTTCACCGCTAACCCACCACCAGATCTTGTGACCTGCGTCACCTGTCATCCTGTCGGACACAAACAGGCTGACGGACACCTTTTCTCCTTAGGTAGCTTAAGCTGCGATACCTGTCACAGCTCTCTTTCTACCCCAGCCGAGATCGTTACTCTGCACGATGTCGCCACCAATGGCGCTGGACCGTGCGCTACCTGCCACAACAGCCTGCGCCAGCCAGTCCTCGACACTATTATCTCTTTAGCAGCCTCCACCTGTTCCCACTGCCACAACCCGTACACTGCCGACTATGCTAACCACACTGTCAAAGATCATAGCGGCGTCACCGGCGTTGCCCTCTGCACCAGCTGCCATACTGGAAACCTCATCAGCGATGTCCACGGAAACGGCGCCAGCGGCACCTGCACCCTGTGTCACATTCCGTTAACCGGTGTCTTGATCGACGGTCTCAACAGCCACGGAACCGCCGCCAATGGCTCAGGCACCTGCACCTTTTGCCACAACGCCTACTTCAGTGGTCATAGCCACAGTCATAACACTTCCGTCACAATCAACACCTCATCAACACCTACAACTGCTGCCTGCACCAGTTGCCACACCGCCACGGCTTCCCCATTTGTCGGCTCAGGTGAAGTCCATGCTCAAAACGGCTGCGCCACCTGCCACAGCACTGTAAATAGTGCCCGTATCGGCTCTGCCATTGGCGCTTCCGGCGAATGCACCAGCTGTCACACCACCTACTTTACCGGCCATAACCACTCTCATGTGGTAACCATGCAATCCGGAATAGACCAATCCCAAGGAAATAACTGCAACTTCTGTCACGCCCAGTTTAGCAATACCTGGGTCGGTATCCTCGGCCTGCATAACAATAACTGCACCCTCTGTCATAACGCCACCCGCGAAACAATGATCGGGTCAGGCATCACGATCCCAAACATCATCAGCGCCCGAACCAACCCGACCGGTTGCCTGATCTGCCATCCAAACAACACCAGCCAACATGGTCTGGTTAATCATTCGGTAACTGGGCTCAACCACGTTACCGATACGGCAAGCTGCGTTGCCCTCTGCCATCTTGCGAACAACCCGATGGCCGTTCACCAGAACACCTGCTCCCTGTGTCACACCTCAACTCCGACCTTGGCTGATCCTGCCAATCGCAACCATGTCACAGCCATTCAACGTGGATCCTGCAGCGGATGCCATACTACCTACTTCTCAAGCCACTCACACGATCACACAACTACGGTGACCAGCACCACCCTCTGCGTCAATTGTCACCTTGGCAACATTATCACTGCAGTTCATAAAAACACCTGCGCCACCTGTCATTCAAACGTCAATGGCGCCCGGATCCCCGGCGCTAACGGT
>VMSU01000072.1 GCA_013792005.1 Desulfobulbaceae bacterium | reverse complement strand
GACCAACAGTCGTAACAATAGCAGTCACGGCCATCAGGGCCAGAATAACCACTACGAAAAATCGACTGACGGGATTATCTTTTTTTTTCCTTCGCTCAAAGGCCATAAGGCTTTAACTAATAACCACTTCCCGCAGGACATGAATATTTTCAAGAGCCTTGCCGGAGCCAAGGACCACAGAGGAGAGCGGATCGTCAGCAATAATAATAGGAAGGCCCGTATCCTTATTCAGACGCTTATCCAGATTCTTCAACAAAGCCCCGCCTCCGGTCAGAATAATCCCCCGATCAACGATATCGGCGGACAATTCCGGCGGAGTCATCTCAAGGGCCATCCTAACGGCCTCAATGATAGCATCGACTTGCTCGGAGATAGCGGACCGGATTTCATCAGAATCAATAACCAAGGTCTTCGGCACCCCGGAGATCAGATCACGTCCTTTGATCTGCATTGATTGATAGGGCTTCTCCGGCATAATATCGGCAAGAGTGGTCTTGATCACCTCAGCGGTATGCTCACCAATAGCCAGATTATGATTACGCTTGATGTGATGAAGAATAGCCTCATCCATCTTGTCGCCAGCGACCCGTACCGAGTTGGCATAAACAATTCCCGCCAGAGAGATCACCGCAACTTCAGTGGTCCCGCCGCCAATATCAACGATCATATTGGCACAAGGCTCTGTGATCGGCATCCCGGCACCAATAGCCGCAGCCATCGGCTCCTCAATCAGATACACCTCTCGGGCGCCAGCGGATTCAGCAGATTCTTTCACCGCCCGCTTTTCCACCTGCGTAATCCCTGACGGCACACTGATAATAATCCTGGGATGAACAAACGACCGCCTTTTATGGACCTTGCTGATAAAATAGCGAAGCATGGCCTCGGTCACTTCAAAATCGGCGATAACACCATCCTTAATCGGTCGAATCGCCTTGATATTTCCTGGTGTTCTCCCGAGCATCATCTTGGCCTCTTTCCCTACAGCCAACACCTTACTAGAACGCATATCCTGACGAACAGCCACCACGGAAGGCTCACGCAAAACGATCCCCTTTCCTTTGACGTACACCAGAGTGTTGGCCGTGCCAAGATCAATGGCAAGGTCATTAGACATCCAGCCAAACAATTTATCAAACGGCGAAAACATCGCAAACCCCTTCACTTGTGTTATTAAAATGTGAGAATCCCCCACGAGGGGTAAACAATTACACTAACGAAGCAAATAAATCAACTGATACAAAGGGTCCCACGCCGGGTTCTTACCCATCAAAGATAAAAAAAACTTGCGGACCCAAAAATGGCATGGTAAAAGAGCTAAAATTTTTATGGGGCTATAGCTCAGCTGGGAGAGCGCTTGCATGGCATGCAAGAGGTCAGCGGTTCGATCCCGCTTAGCTCCACCAAATCACCGCTTAACGGTGCTTTAGACCGTCCGACAAACCCGCTGGCCATAAGGCTGTGCGGGTTTTTTATTTTATCCTGCGGAGTACAAAGTAATACTTCATATAAAAGACATACTTCCTGGAACGGCCCTACAACTCCCTCAAACACAAGGAATCTTCCCATGAAAATTGACTTGACCAAAGACGAGTACAAACTCCTGCTTGATATGCTTGCTACTGCTGATTGGGTAATAAACGCCCACAAATCGGAGCCTGACGAAAAAACTGAGCCCTACGATCAACTGCAGCAGAAAATCTTTGCCTTGGCCAAGGAGTATGGACTCGACAACTTGATCCATTATGACCCGGAAATAGGAGAGTACTCCCCAACCCTTGAGTTTGAAGAGAACGCCAATGACCAGGTCTTCATAGATGAGTACGATGAAGATACCTTCTGGGATCTGTTAGCAATACGCATGGCACAACGTGACTTGGTTGATCAAGTTGGCGAAGATGCCTTTGATGAGATGGAGCCGACAAAACGGCTGGCTGAAGTCGATACGATCGCAGAAAAATATTTTGATGAGTTCACAGAAAACGGGATCACCAATTTACGTATCAACCCCATCGTAGTTCATTAATGAGGATTTTTCCTATGAAAAAAATCTCTGCGAGTTTATCGTGGTTGACGATTCTTAGCCTGATTGCTGGCCTAGCTGCCGGTTGCTCACAAGAGCAACAAAACCGCCTGGGAAGAGCAGTTCAAAACTGGACCGGGACCAATGGGATCTTAGAGATTTACGCTGGAGAGAAACTTGTCCGACGCTTTCTTTCGATTGATAAAATTACCACCGCAACATCAACATCCGGTTCAGAATCAAGGGCGTATCGTTTCGGGTATGGCGTCTTTGATGAGAATTTAAATGGAGTGGCCGACCCTGGTGAAAAAAAGGTCTATTTTGAATTCAGTGATTTTTCAACCCCATATGTCTTTTACGAAAGTCCTCGATGATGGCTTAGCAGGTAAGTGAGCCTGGGAGGTCATCCTTGTTGATTCGTAACTATCCAGTTCAATCCGCAAAATAAGCAGATGCCGGGAACTGTAACTATCCAGCAGCGCTACAGATGCGCGAAATAAGCCTGCGAACTATAGCCCGTCTATGTGAGCAGGCTTATGACAAAGCAGATGT
>VMSU01000071.1 GCA_013792005.1 Desulfobulbaceae bacterium | reverse complement strand
GGAGTCCTATAAATTTTTTCATAATTTTCCCTTGTGGTTATTGGTGCGTAAGTAGATATTTTCGATAGTTTGAAGAGTTATGGTGTGTGCTTGTGTCTCATCAATGGGGTTTTATTCGTATTCTTCTTCTCGCGGAGGCATGCCATCATAGATCAAGTAGTTACGGCGTTGAAAGTATGCTTCGCGCAGATATCTGTACTTGTCGATGGCCCCGGCGTCTATCACTTTTTCGGCGGTGAGCAGGTCGGCACGTTTGTCTATCTGTCTGAGTCCTGACAAGCTGTCCCGGACACGGTATGGATGGACGTAGAGCAGCGGGTCGGTGTTCCAGTCGGCAACCAGGCCGAATGAATCACGAATTGTTGACGGTCCGATGAGCGGCAACATAAAATAGGGACCGTTGCCGATGCCCCAATGGGCGAAAGTTTGGCCGAAATCTTCATCGTGTTTTTCAAGGGTCATGCCGGTGGCGACGTCGATCAATCCGCCGATACCCAAGGTGCTGTTAAGTATTACCCGGCCTAGGTCGCTTGCCGACTCCATGACTTTTCCTTGAAGGAGGTTGTTAATGGCAATAGGAACATCACCAATGTTGTTGAAGAAGTTGGTGATAATGGTGTTGATCGGGCCGGGTATTATCGTATCGTAGCCTTTAGCAACAGGCTTGATTAGCGCCCGGTCAACTCCTTCATTGAAAGAGAATATCGCCCGGTTATATCCTTCCCACGGATCTTTGGGGTTGTGTCTCTCTTTTGTGCCGCAGCCGCTTAAAGTGACGAGTAATGAAGTCGCAATAATAAGGTGGAGGCAGTATTTGCTGTGAATCATTCGGTTGCTCCCTCTGATGCTTTGTTAAACATGAATTGGCTGATGAGTTCTTCGATTACGATTGCTGATTGGGTTTTGGCAATTGTGTCATTAGATTGTAGCATTTCTTCTTCGCCGCCGACTACAAGTCCGATATACTGTTCGCCTAAAAGCCCTGAAGTAAGGATTTTAGCGATGGTGTCTTTAGGGAACTGATAGCTACCGTCTATGCTCAGTGTTACCCGAGCTTCGTATACCTCTTGATCGAAATCAACGGCGCTTACCCTGCCGACCACGACACCTGAACTTTTTACCGGTGCTCGTACCTTGAGGCTGCCGATATTATCGAAATCCGCTGTTAATGGATATGAATTGCGGATCGAGGTTCCTCCCAAGTTGCCGACCCGCAGAGAAAGAAAAACTAAGGCGGCAATGCCGATAGTGACGAAGAATCCTACCCATAAATCAAGCGTTGTTCGGTTCATCAGGCTCCTCTGAACATCAATGCGGTCAAAATGAAATCAGCGAATAGGATCACCAGCGAAGAAGTGACTACCGTTCGCGTTGTTGCGTTGGAGACGCCTTCGGCGGTGGGTACGGAGTCGTAGCCCTCGAAGACGGCGATAATTGAAACCAGGATGCCGAAAACAACACTCTTGATAACGCCGTTGAGGATGTCTTCGTGGAAATCGACTGAGGATTGCATCTGTGACCAGAACGCGCCTTCATCGACCCCGATCAGTTTGACTCCGACCAGGTAGCCCCCAAAGATTCCGGATGCGGAAAATAGCGCGGCTAAGAGCGGCATGGCGATAACTCCACCCCAGAAGCGGGGGGCGACCACCCGACCGATGGGATCGACAGCCATCATCTCCATGGCGCTGAGTTGTTCGGTGGCTTTCATCAGTCCGATCTCGGCAGTGACCGCGGAGCCGGCCCGACTGGCAAAGAGCAGTCCTGAAATAACAGGGCCAAGTTCACGGACCAAGGACAATGCGACCAAGACCCCCAGTGACTCGCTTGAACCGTACCGTTGCAAGGTGTTGTACCCTTGTAGCCCTAGGACCATGCCGACAAAGAGGCCGGAAACCAGGATGATGATCAACGACAGGACGCCGGTAAAATAAACCTCTTTGAGGGTCAAGTGGAATCGCCGAAAGGCAAGGCCAGACTGTGTCAGCATGGTCAGCATGAAGCGGGAAGCGAAGCCAAGACGCCAGATGCCGTCATTGATGCGGCGGCCAACGGAGCGAAAAAAATCAGCGAGGGACATGGGCATGGGAGTTAAGCAATTCATCTCGATAATTCATCGCCGGGTAGTGGAAAGGCACGGGTCCGTCTGGTTCAGCCTGGACGAATTGTTTGACGAAGGGGATGTCTGATTTGAGGATCTCCTCTGGTGTTCCCTCTGCTGCGATTCTCCCTTCGGAGACAAAATAGATATAGTCCACAATCTTCATAGACGATGCCACATCATGGGTTACGATAATTGAGCTGGCTCCTAAGGCGTCGTTGAGTCGGCGGATTATTTGGGCTACGATGCTGAGTGAGATCGGATCCAGGCCAGTGAACGGCTCGTCGTACATGATAAGTTTCGGGTCAAGAGCAATGGTTCGCGCTAAGGCCACCCGCCGTGCCATGCCGCCTGAGAGTTCATTTGGCATCAGGTGAGCGGCGCCGCGGAGACCAACTGCATTCAGTTTCATCAGCACCAGGTCGCGGATCATCTCTTCCGGAAGCTTGGTGTGCTCTCGCATTGGAAAGGCGACGTTATCGAAGACTGAAATGTCGGTAAAAAGAGCCCCGAACTGGAACAACATTCCCATTTCTCGGCGCAACTTGTAGAGTTGTTTGCTGTTCAACTGGTTGACAATGTGGCCGTCCACCCGAACTTCACCGTGGAGCGGGTGAAGCTGGCCGCCGATCAGGCGCAGAATTGTAGTCTTGCCACAGCCGCTGCCGCCCATGATAGCGATAACTTTTCCGCGCGGGATGGTCATGTTGATGCCATCAAGGATGCGCCGGCCTCCGTTATTGTTGTAGGCGAAGGATAGGTCGGAGATCTTGACCAGAGGTCCGGAGGTGAGTTCGTTGGTGGGCATGGGCTACTGTTGGGAACTAGATTCCTGCAGGTGGCGGGAAAGGTAGATGGACTGCAGGATCATGAAGACAAAGGTCATCCCGAGCATCCCGAAGAGTTTGAAATTGACCCAGGTGTCGCGGTCAAAGTGGCTCATGACGTAGAGGTTGGCGCTGCCCATAATCACAAAAAAAGTCACCCAGCTGAAATTAAGCCTTCGCCATACAGGATTTGGCAGGTCGATGCTGGCCCCCATCATTCTCTGAATAACAGTTTTTTCGCCGATAAAATGGCTGGCTAAAAAACCGCAGGCAAAAAGCCAGTTGATAACGGTAGGTTTCCATTTAATGAATTGTTCGTCGTGCAGATATAGCGTGAGTCCTCCGAAGACAACGATGATGACCAGGGTCAGCAACTGCATGGGTGGTACGGCGCGAGTCTTGGCCCAGGAGTAGGCAACTTGAACGAAGGTGGCGGCAATCGCAACACCGGTGGCGACGTAGATGTCAAAGACCTTATATGCAAGAAAGAAGAGCAGGATGGGGAAAAAATCAAATAGAAGTTTCATGGCTTAGTGGTGTTGGGCCGTGGGAGCCCTGTCTGTGTAGGTTGCTGTTGGATGTGTGGCGGAGAAAAAAACAAAAAAATGGGATGCCGTCTCTTTTTGTTCAACAAACCAACGAGTTGTAATTAATAAGAATTATTTGATCCGATGATGGTAGTGTGTTTGTTCGCGGCAAATATGTCAAATCTATCCCAACTATGATAAGTCAAACCTTGTTGTCCGGCAAGTATAAAGTTGACTGCTGAAATTGATTGGTTAAGCTGGATGAATATTCAGGGTTGGTTAATGGTAGATTGTTGTAAGGTTTTGTTGATGGTTTAATACGTAGGAAGAGGGGGATTTCGAAACATACTTTGCTTTGTGTCGTCTATTCCCCTTCCTCTTCCTGCGTATTATTTTGTGATTTGTTGAGGGCGGTTATTTTATAATAGTCTGAATAGTTATAAACGATCGTTTGCAGTTACCCTCAGTCATTGTGAGGGCCGCGGTGAAATTTTACCACAACAAGGCTTCCTTGAGGTGTTGACTTTGGAATTTGTGCGTGAAAAACTGACTTCATCCCATGTATTCTCGGAAGAATCTCCGGTGAATATTTGGTTGAAGTTTGATGAATAGTATCGCCTTGATCATCAATTATCGAGATGTCAATATGCCCTTTGGGGATCAACCTTCCATGGACTTGATTCCGCTGGATGTATCCGCTAATAATCACGTTGCTTTCATCTTGCCGGGCAGAGGTTTGGGTAATTTTCACGTCCATGGCTGGCGTAATTTTTACTTTCAATGAACCTGGAGATGAAGGAGGTAGTGATTGGAAAGAACAAGCGGAAAGAAAGAATCCACTGGTAATAATTAATGGGGATAGGTGCAGTATTTTTATAAACGTCATTGAGGTTCTCATTTAGGATTGAGTTAGGAAGAAATATAGTAACTATCCAGCGTTCTAACCGGGCGGGCTCGACCTTTATTTTCCAAGTAACATGGTACCAATTTCCACTGAAATAGCTGTCAAAATTATAAAATGAAAAATACGCTATTTCAGTCAGTTAGCGTTTTGTTACTTGGAAGATCCTACCGGAATAGGAGTGACTATTCGTAACTGTAACTGTTCAGCAGCGCCGCAGATTGCGGTAAGCGGACCGGCGATGCTTAGCCAGTCTACGTGAGCCGGGCCGATCGCCGCAAGATGTGGTGCTGCTGGATAGTTACGAAATATATAGAGATAGTTGGCAGCAATTCTTACCCCCCGATGGGTCTGCCAAATTTTAAATAAAGTGACGGTAACACCACCATGTTGAGAATTGTTGAACTGAGCAATCCGCCCAGAATTACAATAGCCAAGGGGGAAAGGATTTCATTTCCAGGCTTGTCTGCGGCGATTGCAAATGGTACCAGTGCTAGTCCTGCCGCAAGCGCTGTCATGATGACCGGTCGGAGACGTTCCATCGAGCCTCGCAGCACAGCCTCACGCAGAGTTTCTCCTTCTTCCTCCATGAGGTGTTTATAGTGTGAGATGAGTAGGATGCCATTTCGCGTTGCGATACCGAATAAGGTGATAAAACCCACGAGTGAGGCGACACTAATTACACCGGAAGTGGAATACACGGCTATTATTCCGCCGATGAAGGCTAATGGAAGATTGACCATGACCAGAAAAGCGTCTCTAAATGAATTGAATTCAAAATAGAGGATCAGGATGATGAAGAGCAGGGAAACCACGCTTAGCAGTCCAATTGTCCTGGTGGCCTCGGCTTCACTTTCAAACTGCCCCCCATACTCCACGTAATAGCCATCAGGGAGTTTGACACGCTCTTCTGTGCGATTACGGACATCATCGAAAACAGCCCTCAGGTCGCGGCCTGTTACGTTTGCCTGGACGACAATTTTTCGTTGGGCATTCTCTCTGGTGATGGTGTTCGGCCCCTTGGAGGAAACGACTTGTGCTACGGAGGAAAGGGGGATTTTGACCCCGGTAGGGGTATCGATCATGACGTTTTTGATGGTGTTGGTGCTGTCGCGAGCGTTATCGGGGAACTTGACCACCACATCAAAACCTCGGTCTCCTTCCAGGGTGCGGGTTACAATCATGCCGGCGGTGGCGGCCTCCATTGCCTCCGCGACACCTGACATGGTGAGATTGTACCGGGCCATTTGTGCTCGGTCGGGAACGATCTGGATCTGGGGAATGTCTTTCTGCTGTTCAACTGACAGGTCGGCCAGGCCGGGGACATCGGCTATGGCGCCTCTGATCTCTTCCGCCGTACTTCGCAGTCGAAAAAGCTCAGGGCCGAAAATCTTGATGGCAATATTGGCCATGGTCCCAGAGAGCATGTGATCGATCCTGTGACCAATCGGCTGGCCAAAGGTAATAGTGGCTGGCATCCCAGCCATGGCCTTTCGGAGTTCCGCCATGACCTCGTTGAGTTTGCGGTCTTGCATGTCGAGTTTGGCCTCGATTTCCGTCATGCTGGCCGCCTTGCCGTGTTCGTCCATGTCTCCTCGGCCTGTTCTTCTGGCCGTTTTTGTAATGTTCGGATGGTTGAGGAGGGTTTTTTCTACCTGAAGGGAGATTGTTGCCGATTGTTCCAGGGATGTCCCCGGTGAGGTGACGATAACCACCGTCAGAGCGCCTTCGTTGAACGTTGGCAAAAAGGAGCGCCCGGTCATGGAGAGTGGAATCATTGCCAAGGCAAAGGCCACAACTGATCCCGCGATAACCAGTTGAGGGCGAGTGACCGCCAGGTTGAGCATAGGCCGGTAGAGGTTTTGTAGCCAGCGCACTATGGCGCTGTTTTCTTGTTGTTCAAGACATTTTGCTCGTGGTAACAGATAGTAGCAGAGGGCAGGGGTGACGGTCAGGGCGACAATCAAGGATGTCCCGATGGAGACCATGTAGGAAATGCCAAGAGGGCGCAAGAGACGCCCTTCGACTCCAGTTAAGAAAAAAAGGGGCATAAAGACCATGAGGATAATCAGGGTGGCATTGACAATGGAAGCCCGGATCTCCTTAGAGGCATCGAAAATTACCTGGAGCGCTGGCGAACGAGTGCTTTCCGGTAGTAAACGGTTTTCCTGAAGCCGTCGAAAAACGTTTTCCACATCAATAATGGCATCGTCAACAATTACACCGATGGCAATGGCCATACCACCGAGAGTCATGGTGTTGATGGAGATATCGAAAATTCGAAGCGCAAAGATAGCAAACAGCAGAGAAAGCGGCATGGCGGCAATGGAAATAAGGGTCGTCCGGATATTGCCCAGAAAGAGGAAGAGAATAACAATAACCAGCACAGCCCCTTCGGCCAGCACTTTAGTGATGTTGTCGATGGCCCGCTCAATGAAGTCGGATTGACGGAAAATATCGGTCTCAAGTATCATGCCGGCCGGAAGGCTTTTCTGCAACTCATTGAGCTTGCCGTCCAGGCGTTTTGTTAGTTCAAGAGTATTTGCCGTGGGATGTTTCTGGATCGAAATGACAACACCGGGCTTACCGTTGGAAGAAGCGTCGCCATATCTGAAAGCCGGGCCGATGTCAACCCGTGCTACATCACGAATCAGAACGGGTACGCCATTTCGCGAGGCTACCACTGTTTGCTCCAGATCGGCTATTGTCCGGACTCTTCCTACGCCTCGAATCATGTACTCTTGGCCGGATTTTTTCATGACACCGGCAGCAAAATTTTCATTGGCTCCCTTGAGGGCCGAGATTACTTCACCCACCGTGACCCCAAAGGCCTGAAGGAGTTGTGGGTCGAGTTCCGCTTGGTATTGGCGGGTGTCGCCACCGATGTTGGATACTTGTGATACTCCCGGCACTGCCAGGAGCCGTTTGCGGACCACGAAGTCGGCGACTTCTTTCAGTTCCATGGTGTTATGCTGGTCGCTGATCAGGGCCACATGCATGATCTCTCCCATGATTGAAGAGATTGGGGCTAGTTGGGGGATCGCATCTGCTGGTAGAACTCCTGCCAACGATTGCAGTTTTTCGTTAACCACTTGCCGAGCTTTGTAAATATCGGTATTCCAGGTGAACTCAACCCATACCGTGGAAAGACCTGCTACAGTATAGGAGCGAACTCGGCGCACACCGCTTGAGCCGTTAACGGCACTTTCTATCGGATAGGTGACAACCGACTCTACTTCTTCAGTGGCCATGCCGTGGGCTTCAGTGATAATGGTAACTGTGGGGGCGGTCAGGTCCGGGAGTACATCCACCGGCATCTTGACGGTTACATAGGTGCCGACCACCAGGACCAGCAGGGACGCCACAACGACGATCAACCGGTTTTCCAAGGCTAGGCGGATTATTTTATCGAGCATGAAGAACTCTCCTTTGCTAGGTGTTTTCTTTTATTTTGAAGGAATATCATTTTTACGCATAGTGAGAACGTGTCATGAAGGAAGCTATTATTTGGGAACTTGGTGATGGGGTCAATGTCCATGGCCCTGGTCAGCCCCACCTTTGGCGGCTGATTCGGCCTGTTTTACATAATAGGCTCCGCGGGTCACGATCCGTTCGTCACCTGTCAGCCCTTCGGTGATTTGAACAAATCCGCCATCTTCGATACCGGTCTTTACCTCTCGCCTGTCGAAGGACTCTCCTGACGGTTGGGTGAAAACAAACCAGCGAGACTCTTCTTCAATCAGTGCATCTCTGGGCACGGTCAGCGCCTCGGCAACAGATCCGGTACGGATGGCAACATTAGCGAACAGCCCAACCTTGAGGCTCTCTGATTGATTAGGGACTTCAAACAGGACCGGTAGTGTTCGTGTTTGGGGATCAAGCATGTCACTGATCGAAACCAGTCGGGACGGCTTGAATTCACCTGCCAGACCGGTCACCGTAAAGCTGGCATTGATCGAGTTGTCCGCAATGCCGATTTCTGTAGCGGGAATATTGGCTTTTAGCCAGAGTGTACTGGTGTCGACAATACGCAGAATCGGTTGCCCCGCCTCTACTCCCTTACCGGCTCCAGCATTAACCTCAACCACCGTACCGCTTATTGGTGCCCTAACCGCAAGCTGGCCATCGCTTTCTCCTGCTATGTTGGTTATCGCCTTTTCGAGAGGAGCCAAGGCTGCTTGAGCACTTGAGAGGGATAGTTCTGCTTCTTCGACCCGTTTCAGAGGGGCAATTTTAGCATCATGAAGACGTTGGGCGCGGTCGTACTCTTTTTTGGCAAGTGCAACCTGATTTTTTGCCCCTGCGTAAGCTGCGCCCAACTGGCCGATTCCCCCGTCCAGTTTGATCGGGGGATCGATCAAGGTGACCACGTCACCTGCGCGAACTTTTTCACCGATGAACGGCAATTGTTTTTCTGTCGAAATGATACCCGATAGAGGTGCTGAAATGGTTGCTTCGGCGTTGGAGATTGGCATGAGTTCTCCGGTGGCGTTAATATAGTTATTTAGGTCTTTTTCGATCGGTTGCGCCACCATGAAGTCAACGAGCCATTGCTGTTCTTTCAGATATGCAATTGCACCACCATTATCGGAATTCTGGCCGGTCAGTTTCTCTCCCTTATTTAAAACATGAATTTCGGGAACCATGATTTCATCCTCGAACCCTTTTCCGTCAGAGATAAGCTTCAGTGAATATTTTCCAGGGGCAGCGAGGACAACATCTGTTTTGAAGATGCCGGGTCGGATCGGCGCCGGAATAGTAAATTTTGAAGGCTCTCCAGTGATGGGGGTGAAAACCAGAATCAGGCTGCCATCCGTGACAGGTTTGAAATCGTCGAGTCTGGTAAGGTGGACGAGAAAGCTTACCTCTTCCCCTACTAGTGGCTGGTCATATTCCATGAACAGTTCACTTTTGGCGGAATAGGTTGTGGTGCTGACACTGATCGCTTCTGTTTCATCTCCAGTGGGTGCTGCAGTGGCTTGTGGATTGCTTGTACATCCGGTGGTCATGAAAAGAAATGTCAACAGTATTCCAAGGTGTTTGATGGCGGTTATGTAAGGGTTCATTAGTTTTCTCCGTATTCTTTCTTGAGTTCAAGTCCTGTGGCCGCTTCCACTTTAGCGACTGCGGTGTTCCAGTTGTAGAGTGCCATGAGATATTTTTCACTCACGTCGAGGAATTTTTTTTGTTCCTCAATTGGGGCGATGATCCCTACCTCACCTAACTGATAAGCATCTTCAATTATCGTCAAGTTTTGCTCCAATTGTGGTAATATTCCGGCGCGGTACAGTTCAATGGCTTTTTTCGCAGAGGTGAGCCGTGTATGCGCCATTTCAACCTCCTGTTCAATAATCTTCAGCGCAAAAATGTAACGGCTTTGGGTGCTGTTTTTTCTGGAGTTTGCCTGTATGACGCCTCCTTGGTTGGTGTCGAAAACAGGAAGAGGAATGGAGACCTTCAACCCAATCAGGTTGTCGGTACTTTTCTCCTCCATTCCATCTAGAGAAGTAAGAGAATTTTCTCGGCTGTATGAAAGCCCCGCCGTAACGTTTGGACGGCGTTCGGCTTTGGCAAGAAGTACCTCCATCTTTGCGCTCTCCGCCTCACTTTTCAAGGCCTTAAGGCTGGGTCTGTTTTCTATGGCCAGTTTTTTCAAATCAATAAGTTCCTTTTCGAATACTCCAGCATCAAGTGAATCATTAGGTTTTAGATTTACGTCCGGTTGAGATCCGATGAGCAACAAAAGCTGTTGTTGCGCTGACGTCATTTCCTGCTCGGCATCAATCTTCCTGCCTTCGCTGCGGGAGGTCTCCACCTTGACAAGGTTTACGTCAAGTTCCGCCACTTCACCGTTGGCAAGCCTTTCCTCGGTTATTCCGAGAAGGCGGAGATTTCTCTCGTTTACCGTTTGTGCCAGATGGTACAGTTTGTTCGCCAGCAAGAGATCGTAATAAACCATTTTGACCTTCAGTTTCAGCAGTCGCTCAGCATCAATGATCCTGCTGTCGAAGCTATCTAGCTCTTTTTGAGCTATGCGAGATCGTTTTTCTCGCTTTCCTCCGGTAATAAATTCTTGGGAGATATTTATGTATAGGCTGTTTTCATGGTTGGCGCCGGTAAGGATGCCGGAACTTCCTCCTGCCTCAAAAACGGGATTGGGATGGAGCTCAGCTTTAGTTATGGCCGCCTCGTTCATGCCTCTTTCCTCCCTGAGCGCGTTTAGTTCACCGTAATTGTTTAATGCGGCAGAAATGGCACTTTGTAGATTTATTGGTTTATCTTGGCCCCAAAGAGGCGTTGTCATCAGTAGGAGTGCTATTCCGGTTGCAGGGAATAACACCCATTTGTAAAGTGGTTTTTTCAATTTCAATCTCCTGTTTCATGCATCTGCTGAAAGAGTAACGGCAGGCCGTGTCAATCAGTAGATACAAGTATGGCTATGGGTGCTGTGCCAAGATGTTTTTGGTTACAACACACTGGTTTCACGCGGTAAAATTTCTTTTTTATAACAAATGATCTGGACGAATTTTACAGCTGCAATAAATTGAAGCGAGAGGTGTGTGGGTGCTGGGGTTAAGCTGTGTCTGCTAGTCCGGATGCAAGGCGCACGTGTCCCTAAGTTGGATGACTAGTTTGCAGCTTATGTTCCAGCGGTTTAAATGAGGTTTTGCGGACGGATTGGTTTGTCCAGATATACGTCGGGGATGAATTGGAAAGGCTCTAAAGTTGGGCGAGAACTAAGGCTAGGAATGTGGCTGATGCAGTGAGGCTGGAAGGAGAGAAAAGAGTGTGAATGGCTGTCACAGCAGGATTCTTCTTCCTCGTGGTGGTCTCCGTTGGTGTCATTGTGGTGATGATTTGATGTGCTTGCAAATGAAGCAGGGGAGGGATTATTGTTTTCGGAAGTATTGCCTGTTACTGTGTGGTCATGCCCGAATTCATCGATAAAATGGAAGCCGTAACATAGAGCATTGGCAGAAAACAGAAAAAAGAAAAGGAATAGCGCGTTGATATATCTTCCGTGGGATCGTTGCGGATTCATTGATTTTTTATGTAAATTAAACTTTATAGAATGAATACATAGACTGTAATCAATGATATAAATAATGAATTTTCATAATTACCCAATTACTAGTGCCTGTGTCAATTGATTTGTTTTTTTTGTGAGAAAATTAACAATCTCGTAATAAAGTCATGGGATGGCTAAAGACTGTACAGCTTCCATGTAACTTAATTTTAATTGCCAGTAAAATACTTGCACCGAACTGAAGCGCCGGTCGCCAGTGTTTCAGGAATTAGAAAAAAGTTACTTTATGATAAACCCCTGCCCCAGGCAGGGTGGAACGCTACTTAAGTAAAACGGACTCTTCGAAGTCTGCGCCTATATGTGGCGCCTTCAAGAATAACTGGAGGAGGGTATTTATTGGATACTGATTGCGGAGTGGAGAGGATCAATAAACTAAACTGCGTTTGTAGATCAAAGGTCTTGACGATTGTAAGGAAAGGCGTTTGGCTTGGGGCTTACGTAGCGCCTATACTTGTTCGTCCCTTTATGTTTATGTCTCTGTAACTTGGAGCTCAGTATGATAACTCTGGATCTGAAGACCGATGGCCATGTCCATACCCGCTATTGCCACCATGCGATTGGGGAAATGGAGGACTATGTTCTCGCTGCTATTGCCAAGGGCTTGCG
Source organism: Desulfobulbaceae bacterium (assembly GCA_013792005.1). Taxonomy (NCBI): domain Bacteria; kingdom Pseudomonadati; phylum Thermodesulfobacteriota; class Desulfobulbia; order Desulfobulbales; family Desulfobulbaceae; species Desulfobulbaceae bacterium. The sequence goes on along the minus strand of VMSU01000071.1, from coordinate 3,656 downwards.
ACGAATAATTTTTTTGGAACATTTTGAGGCTGGTATTCGTTATTTTGAAACTACTTGGCTGACTCTTGCCGATTTCAAGAATTATTTTGTTACAGGCCGGGATTTACAACGGAGATATCAAGGGGAAATAGAGATCGGGTTAGGGGTTGAAGTTGGCTATAATCCGGAACGGGTCGAAGAGACTATTGCTTTTTTGCAGAGCTACCAATGGGACCGGGTTGGCCTTTCGTATCATTTTATGGGTCATGAAGGGCGATATCTTAATATGCTAAGTCGCAAGGAAGAAAATCTGAATGAGTTTTCCCGGATTGGGGTGGCGGCTATTGTTAGCACCTATCTTGATGGTTTGCGAGAGGCTGTGGCGAAGTTGCCGGTCACGGTGCTCTGTCATTTAGATGCTGCCCTTCGCCATCATCCTGAAATATGCTTTAATGCCGGTCATCGCCTTCAGATGCTTAGTATTCTTGAAGAGTTGGCGGACAGGGGCATTGCTCTTGAAATTAACACCTCGGGGTTCGCTCACCGGCGCGAGGAACCCTATCCACCCTCGTGGCTTGTCGCCAAGGCCATTGCTCTTGGTATTCCTTTGGCGCTTGGTTCCGATGCTCACCGCCCCCAGGAGGTGGGGCGGTATTTTGATCAAGTGCCCTTGTTGCTTTAGGGCACGTAATTGGGATATGTGGTCGTTGGTTTATGGGACAATGGTAAGGTGAAGCGGGATGATATGTAATTCTTTGGAGATGGATTTGGTGGCCTTGAGCTGCCAGGTGATTTTTTCAGGATTGACGTTAATTTTTTCTGCTATCGCCGCAACCAACCCTTTGATGTTGATGATCGGGTGCCGGGAGAAGACTTCGGGCAGGCCGTAGGTGAGGTTGCAGGCCAAGCATTGGCCGGGACGCTGTTTCAGGTGCAGTTCAAAGTGGTAGGTATGGCCATCGGGTGAGCCGGCGTAGGTAAGGACAATGTCGTAGGCCCCTTCTGAGGCGTCACCGAATAGGGCCTCAAAAAAATCATTGCTTCGTGCTGGTGGGAATAGTGTGGTTAAAGTTTCCTGATTAAATATCTCATTTAGATTGCTGGCCATTGTCTCTCCACTCCATGATGTTGCCGTAAATTAGAAAAAAAGATAAGCACCTTGATGCCTGCATTTGTCTGGTCCACTGCTTGGTGTTGTGAGCAAACACCAGAGGAGTATTTCACTCTTGCTTGGTGTTGTGAGCAAACACCAGAGGAGTATTTCACTCTTAAGGCACTATTTACAATGCCTCGCTGTTGTGGTCAAACCAAATTGACTGGCCGTGAAAAATGATTGCGGACCCCGGGAAAGCGCGATATACAAACGGAAGTCTTGAGTCATCCGGAGTTGTGGGGTAGTATCCGCCTGTCCTTCGTCCTGGCTTCATATGTCCATTCCCGTGAGGGTCGCATCATAATCATCATCTTAATATTGTTCGTTTTTTAGGGAGACTTTTTTGTCACGGCAATGGGTACTAGTTTGGCTATACACCTGTTGCTGTCAGTCGAATTCGACCTGAAATTCTGCGCAATCTTGGGATACTGTATTGTCTCCGAGGCCCTTATGTACTTTCAATCCGTCTGTCCTGTGACTGTTCATGAATACTGCATCAACAACCTACGATGAATCAAAGATCAAGACCTTAAGTTCTCTGGAGCATATCCGTCTCCGCCCGGGGATGTATATCGGTCGCCTTGGCAACGGATCTCATCCCGACGACGGTATTTACATTCTGCTTAAAGAGATCATCGATAACGCGGTTGATGAGTTTATCATGGGAGTGGGGAAGCGGGTCGATATCAGCATCAACGAAGGGAATAGGGTTCGGGTGCGGGACTATGGTCGGGGAATACCCTTAGGCAAGATTGTTGAATGTGTATCGGTGATCAATACCGGCGCCAAATATAATACCGATGTGTTTCAATTTTCGGTCGGCCTTAACGGGGTAGGCACCAAGGCAGTCAATGCCCTGTCGAGTGACTTTGTGGTGACCTCGTTTCGCGAGGGGCAGTTCGCCACGGCTCGGTTCTGCCGGGGAAAGATTGTGGATCAGGGGAACGGTACAAGCAGCGAAAAGGACGGCACCTTGATCGAGTTCATGCCTGATCCTGAGCTTTTTGAAGGGTTCACCTTTTATCTGGAGTTTATCCGTAAGCGCTTGTGGCGGTATGCTTATCTCAATGCCGGACTCAAGCTCTATTTTGGCGAGGAGTGTTTTTTGTCAAATAACGGACTCCTTGATCTTTTAAATAACGAGATCAAGGGGACTCAGCTTTACGATTTTATCCACTTTAAAGATGAGACCCTGGAGTTTACTTTCTCCCACACCGACGGCTACGGTGAAAACTACTTCTCTTTTGTCAACGGGACCTTTACCAATGAGGGCGGCACTCATCTCTCGGCCTTTAGGGAAGGTATTTTAAAAGGCGTTAACGAGTTCTCCGGCAAGAAATTCATGGGTGAGGATGTCCGTGACGGTATTGTCGGCGCCATCGCGGTCAAGATCAAGGACCCTATCTTTGAGTCTCAGACCAAGAATAAGCTTGGCAATACCGATATTCGGGGCGGGATCGTGACTAAGATCCGCGACGCTGTGTGCGAGTACCTCTATAAACACACCGAGATGGCGGAGCTGATTCTGGACAAGATTCAGCAGAACGCCAAGATCCGTAAAGATCTTCAGGATGTGCGCAAGGAGGCTAAGGCCAAGGCCAAGAAGGTAGCGATCAAGGTCCCCCAGCTTAAAGACTGCAAATATCATCCGACCCGAGAAAATCCGTCGCCGCCGGGCAGGGAGAACATGGTGTTTATCACCGAGGGCCAGTCTGCCTCCGGTTCCATCGTCACTGCCCGTGATCCGATGACCCAGGCCGTTTTCTCCCTCAAGGGCAAGCCGATGAATGTCTATGCTCAGTCCATGACCTTGCTCTACAAAAATGAGGAGATGTACAACCTGATGCAGGCGTTGAACATCGAGGAGTCGGTGGGCGGGCTCCGTTTTGACCGGGTCATCCTGGCAACCGATGCCGATGTCGATGGGCTTCATATCCGCAATTTGATCCTGACCTTCTTCCTTCATTACTTTGAGAATCTGGTCAAGCGTGGCCATATCTATATCCTGGAGACCCCTATCTTTCGGGTGCGCGACAAGGATGAAACCGTTTATTGCTATTCCGAAGAAGAAAAGAAGAAGGCAGAAAAGCGGTTAGCCGGCAGCGGCAAGGTGAAAAAGCGGGTTGAGATTACACGTTTTAAGGGCTTAGGAGAAATCTCACCGCGAGAGTTCAAGCAGTTTATCGGAGATAATATGCGCCTGCAGCAGGTGCAGATCGATACCTTGAGTGAGGTGCCTCAGATATTGACCTTTTACATGGGCAAGAACACCCCGGAACGAAAAGATTATATCATGGGCAAGCTGGCCGAGTATCTTGAAGGATGAATAACTGCTCAGGTTGTCGGTTTACGGTTGACAGTTGACGGTGATTGGGTCTGCCAATGGCTGAGGACACACTGACATTGAGTATCATGCGATGATTTATGACAAACCTGTGATGGCTAAGCAAAAAGTCCGATCTACTGCGTCCCCGTCCAACACCAGCGGGGATTGAACTGAATTGCGTGGCGGTTTTGCTCGTTC
>VMSU01000070.1 GCA_013792005.1 Desulfobulbaceae bacterium | reverse complement strand
TCCATTCCTGGAGAGTATCAAGATAAAAGAGATAGTCGTCATCACTGGCAAAAACGACCTGCCGGTTATGACCACGCTGGATGACATGGTGAGGACAGTTCGGGAGGACTATACGGGCTCGTCTAGGCATGAATAAAGATTACCACACAGGCGGAGGGGAGTCAAAAAATAAATCTGTCCCCTTTTCGTTCGGTGATGTTTTCAAGCCATCATCTTGTTTATTACTGCAGGTAAATTACCAGATTTGCGGTAGTATTTAAAGCATTTTTGACTTTTTCTACAGCCTGAACGACAAGGTCACTTGACCACAAGAAACGGTGCCCTTGGGGTCAAGTGAATTGCCTGGTTCGGCGATCTCGCCAGTAAATATGGAAAAATAGAAATGTAATACCCCCTGCTTTGTTGATTGCTACTTCTTTTTTCTTCTGATTCTTGTTGCTGCAAGGCCAGCTATGCCAGTGCCGAAGAGGAGCATGGTCGCTGGTTCAGGGACGGGATTACTATGATTAAATGTAAAGTTATCCATTGCAAAATTATTATTATTGTCGGCAAAAAACTTTAATTCGTTAACTCCCGTGTAATTGAAATCAAACCATGTAGGCTGGGATTTCAGAGTTTGTACGGTTTGAGAATACAGCAGATTTCCTCCGGCATAACCTTCAACTAATATATTTAGGCTATCCAGCCAAGATGATGTTAAATATGTCCCATCAAAATCAAAAGTAGCGCCTGTAATGGTTACGGGGTGGGAACCATAATATGCAACATACTCACCGGAAACCACCCCATTTTCGTATCCACTTCCAGGGTAATTAGTTCCCTTGGTTACCCCCCAGTAATTACTCCATGTCAGCCCACCATAATTTGGAGCAACGCTTTGAAGTGGGTATGCAACATTTCCGGTTGTCACATCATCGAAAGTTAAGGTTGTGGCTTTTGCGCGTGATGTGGTTAACATGCCAAACACTACTACGCTTATTGCCAATGCAGTTAACAGTCTTTTCTTCATACCCTCCTCCTTTTATTTTGGTTGTGTTCAGCAGACCTTTTCCGCCGAACGAGTCTATAGCAAAAGTCTGCCTATGTTTTTGTGCCAAAGTTATTGCTTCAGACAGCCAAAATGCCAAGAAAAATTATTACATTATTTCAAACATTTAAAGGAAGACACATTTGTTATGCGACCAGACTCGTTGCTTGCAATGTTCTACAATTTCAAGATGATAGTATCAAAATTGTGGGTTCACCTTCGCAAAATTGCAACGAAACGGGGACGAAACGGGGACAGATTTATTTATCCCCGCATTTTTTATTCAAAAATAAATCTGTCCCCGTTTCTTTGCCTTTCTTTGTTATTCAAAAATACCCTTCTAAGGCTAGAAAACATAGCGAATGTCAACTTTATTTCAATTAAATAAGCATGTTAATTCGGTCCGACCCCGCCCCACTATAATAGACCATTTGATCCTTGCTATCAGACATCTAAGGCGAAACACCCCCTCTTTCTGGTGTCTTTTTCTCATCTAATCGGCTAGTTATTTTGACCGACCCCAGACTTTCCTCACTGATTTTTTTGAGTAAACTTGCCTGGACCACGGAGTTTCTGCCCCTTTTCTTTGCTTCATACATGGCCTGATCGGCCAGTTCGATGAGTCCTGAGTAATTGGTGCTGTCATCCGGGAACATTGCGATGCCGATGCTGATGGTGAGTGGGATCTTGCTGCCATCCGGCAGCAGAAATGATTCAGATTCGACTGTCTGGCGGATTTTTTCGGCGGTGTACAAAGCCCCAAGGCGGTTCGTTTCCGGCAGCAACACGATAAATTCTTCTCCGCCATAACGGGCCGGGCAGTCACAGCCCCTGGTCTGTCCTTTCAAAGTTGCGGCAATGTGCTGCAAGACCTCATCGCCAACTCTATGGCCATGGGTGTCGTTCACCTTTTTAAAATGATCGACATCGAGCATCAGTACAGCAAAGGAGCAGTTGTGGCGTAGGCAGTGGAAGCACTCCTCGGTCAGGCGAATTTGAAAGACGTTACGTGTGTTCAGGCTGGTCAGAGTGTCATAACAAACCTCTTTCTCCAGCTTGCCGGCCATATCGTAAAAGGATCTTTTGAGGTCGCCAATCTCGTCGCTGTACTCCTCGTCCATTTTTTTGAAGTCAAAGACACCGCGGCCCAGCTCCTCGGCGACTTGACAAAGGTGTCTGATAGGGCGAACAATATATTCAGCCAACAGGATTGCGAAAAGGGTGGCAACTCCTGAAGCGATGATGACAACCAGGAGGATATCCCGGGTAATGGTAGTAATTTCCTTTTTGATGCCGGAGTGCGAGTAACTGAGGATCGCGCTGCCAAGCTGCGTGCCGCCAACCTCGATTGGCACCAGAATATCCATCTCAGTTTCACCGGCCTGGTTAATATTGTGTTCGCTAAACTGTGGCTGCCCCGGCTGAGCGCAGGTCCCCTTATATGTTTCGCCGACCATCGCCAAGTTGTTGTGCATGATGATGCGGCAATCATTATCAACAACCATGGCCTGGGTCACATACTCCTGGGTCATGGTGGAGCGGATATAGGTGCGGAGTTCGAACAAATCCTTGCTGATTAGCGAGCTGGTGCAGACATGGGCCAGATCACTGGTCAACGCCATGCCTAGATTGTGATTTTCATGGTACATCGCCTCCTGCACCCGGGAAACGATAAACAGACCAGTGGTAAACTGGGCGCCAACAACAAGGCAGACAACAGGGATGCTAATCTTGGCCTTGAGAGATTTCATAGGTGCTAACGGACTAGCAGTAGGATTTTTCTGACTTCGTCATAGTCACTGTCCCTGGCCTTTACAAACCCGCCCACCTCCGCTGACTCAAGGATCTCTTCATGCCCTTCACTCTTCGGGGTAAGGGCGGTCAGAGCCTCGTTAACTCGGCTAACGAGACCGATATCTCCGCCGCTGCGGGCGGCAAAAACCCAGGTAGGGAGTTCCTCAGTCTGGGCGAGAATCCGCAACTGTCCGGAAGGTATATCGCTTTCGGAAACCTCCTTCGGTTTGTTGATATGATTAAAGGAGTAGTCGCAGATCGCCCCAGCATCGGCGGATTTCAGAAAAACATTGAGGGCGATGGATTCACAGCTACCATTATGTTTGTAACCACTAAGGTCTCTTTCCAGGCTAATCCCCTTACTCGCAAGAAGATGCTGCGCCGACAGGGATTTCGCCATATCGTTTTGGGCGCCAAAGATGATGTATTTCCCCTTGAGATCCTCCAGCTGTTGCATGGGGCTATCGTTGCGGACAATGATCACCCCCCGGTGTCTTGTCTCGCCTTCCGGGGTCAGCGCCTTAAGCAGCATCTCCCGGTTATAGAAATGGGCCAAACGCACATAGGTATGCGGCGCCTGGAAAAAGAAGTCGGCACGTTCCTCTTTGGCGAATCGTTCGAATTCATTAAAATCCTTAGGAACAACGAGAGTGATCGGTTGCCTAAGCTGCTGTTCCAGGTAAGCCACGATTGGCTGAAACTCTTTAAATGTCTTAATAATCTCGGTGCAGGGAGTGATGGCGATCTGGATCGGTTGGGGCGTGTCGGTGGCCTGGCCTATCTGGACCTGACAACAGAGAAGGAACAAAGTGGTAAGAACGAGCCACATTCTATTGTCCAGCAGGTGGTAGCCGTGCGCCGAAAAAAAGGCCGGATATCTTCGCATGGGCTTTTCTCCTTGTGAGTAAAAGTGATTCCCTGCCTCTGGTGGATGCTGTAGTTGATATAATTTATTGTGGCGAAGATATGAGAAACTTGCAATGAAATGTTCAAAGAAGGCACGAAAAACGGAAAATTGGACACGTCTCCTGAGAACAACGAAATGCAACGAAATTAACGAAATGGGGACAGATTTATTTATCCCCGCATTTTTTATTCAAAAATAAATCTGTCCCCGTTTCTTACAGACTCATGTAAAAGGGATCAAGGTCTAGCCAAGGTTGTTCCTTAATGCCAACCTTTGCCGGGCAACTGGAC
>VMSU01000069.1 GCA_013792005.1 Desulfobulbaceae bacterium | reverse complement strand
GGCGGAGGTAACTTTTTCCCGGTGCGCCACTTCGGCTACGGACTCGGGTTCAGTTACCTTATGCAGCATTTCGGCGAGCTTCGAATCAAAGGCCCCAGGTGAATCAACGTGCAGAACCGCAATAGACTCATGAATTTCGATCCCCTCTCTAATAGCGGAAAGTAGCCGCTGCAGCTCGCGATCGCGATTCTTAAACCAATCGGTTGACCAGATGCGATGAACCCTCCAGCCTTTCCGCTCAAGTATTTCTTGCCGTAAGCGGTCACGATCTCGGACCGATTTTGCCGAATGATAGGCCGCACCGTCACATTCGACCCCAAGGATAAACTCGCCCCCATTTTCAGGATGGAGAACGCCAATGTCGATAAAAAATCCTGCAACGCCGACTTGGGAAACAGTCTTGAACCCATGAATATTGAGGTGATGTGCAACAGCAAGCTCAAAATCGCTGTCCGCCTCTCTGCTTCCAACTGAACCGTAGTCTGGCAGAATACCTGTTTCTGCGTATTCAAGATATGCCTTCAGCGCTAGTGTCCCTTTTGAAGGGTTTTCAGAGAGCTTGATGTCAGATGAACGGAGCGACGTAAACAATTCGAGGCGTTTCTTGGCTCGGGTAAAAATGACATTAAGCCGTCGCCAACCTGTATCGCGCGCAATCGGGCCAAACCGTTGATAGACTTTCCCCGTTGATGGCTCCGGACCATAAGTTGTGGCGACAAAGATTACGTCTCGTTCATCGCCCTGCACATTCTCGAGATTTTTAACAAAGAATGGCTCTTCGTCTTCCTCTGTTTCCTTGATTGCCCGTTCAAGCCATGGTTGATCTTTCTGGAACCGGTCAAGAACGTCAAGGATTAGTTCGGTCTGTTCCCGGTTGAATGTGGCCACTCCAAGGGTGACTTTAGGTTGACTCCGAAAGTGTTCGACAACTGCCAGTGCCACCGCTTCTGCTTCGACTCGGTTACGACCTTTTAGATAGGTGGCTCCTTCGATGTAGTGCCGATGGACGCCGTAGTTACGGTTCTTGCCCATGGGTGAAGGGAAGATAACCATATCCCCATCGTAGAAGCGAAGGTTGGAGAAAGCAATGAGACTCTCGTGTTCAGAGCGATAATGCCAACGCAATCGACGCTTGCGGTATGAAGTAAGACAAATATCTAAAATTGATTCGGTGTCTTGAATTGCTGAAATCTCATCATCCTCTTCGGCAGGGCCATCATTTCTGTCGAAGAAGCTAGTGGGCGGTAGCTGATTTGGGTCGCCAACGACGATTAGCTGTTTGGCCCGAGCAATAGCACCGAGCGCATCCTCAGGTTTTAGTTGTGAGGCCTCATCCATGACGACAAGATCAAAAGTTACCTGTCCAGGTTCCAGATATTGAGCTACAGATAGAGGACTCATCATAAAGCATGGTTTGAGCGCCTGCAGTGCGCGACCCGCCCTACGAACAAATTGGCGAATCGGAATGTGACGTTTTTGCTTCTGCAACTCACGTTCTATTAGTGCCAGGTCGGTATGCTCTCTGACCGGGCCATAGCCTATCCCTTGCGGAACTTGACGAGTGCTGGCTTTAAACGCGATCCGTTCTCGGTTATTGTTCATGATTTGCCGATCAAGAGAGGAAAAACGCTCACGTATCCCTTCAAATTCAGCACGGGTGAATGCGGCTAGCTGCGAATGCTTTGAGATAATTTCCCTGGCCATGCTGTCGTATACCGAATGCCGGAAGAGGGCAGCACTTTCTTCAGGAGTGATTCGCTCACTGTCAATAGCCTCGATGATTGAGTCAAGCCCGATGGTATTTGCTCGTTCAAATGCACGTCTATAGTCCCCCCAAGTGATCAAGTAACGAATATTTTCCAGAGCAACGGTAATTGATTTTGAAAAATCCTCTAATGTGTATGTTTGGGCGTTACAGCCGAAGAGGCCCTCTTCGGTTAATACTTCTCCATAACTGGCAAGACCTGCTGCAAAGGCATCGCACTGCCCCAAAAAACTTCGTTAGCGGCTAGAAAGTTTTCAAGCAAATCGCGGCGGGTTCTCGTTTCGGCTGATACAAGCCAAGAAACCAATTCCCGAGGTAATCGGCCCCTTTCATTAAGGGCTCCCACCCATTGTGCTGTGTTAAGGATATTGCTTGTGTCTGTTTCTAGACGACGATATTCACTCCCAAGCAATCGTCGATAACGATCATCGTCAAGGCTCGCCTGGAGATGATCCGCCGCTAAAAACGACTGCGCTGCCGATGCGATCGACGTGATGTCGATGCTAATAAGGGGAGGATAGGTAAGGATTGGCTTGGTCGTTTCTTCGAGACGATCTTGGTCTTTCATCAGACGGGAGAGCGTTTCACCGGTGGTGGCATCAGGCGCCAGATTCAGCGAAGCAAGAAATGGGGTAAGCTCTCTCAGTGTGTCACGGACTTTTTTTGCAGCGCTCGCAACAATCGGAGTTATTTGGGCAATCCTCGGGGCAAGAGAATATGCCTTGGCCTGTGAGCCAACCACCTTGGCCAATTCCTGCCCCCAGAGGATGCTTTCCTCAAGTTTTCCCCAATCAGTTTCTAATCCTGAATAGAGTGGACCAAGGCTTTTGCTGTATTTTTGTTCAGTGCGAATTGCGTCAATGGCGGTCAGGGTGTCAACCAAGCATTCCAATCGTTCGACTAGATCGGGGGCTCCAAAAGACTTAGGTTCAACGAGAAACCCCTTGATGGTGCGTCGAACTGCCCGATATTGGGAGGAAAAGATAGCGAAAAAAGAACCTCGGAAAGATCGCAAGTTTCTGGCTAAGTCAGCAAGTGCTGTACGATCCGGCAGATAACGGAACAAAATTGTTTGGCTGTATGCCGCTAAATTGCTTTTCAAAGCCTCACAAGTATCATGAGCTGTATGGAAAGTGGCGATTGTCTCCTCTTGCATGTATTCGGGGTGGCATTTGTCTTTGATAACCGCAGGGGTTGAATCCATTACGCGATTCAAATCGACAATTTGCTCGTACTGGCCCAGCTCGATCGGAGGAGCAGCGAAAAAATCTTCAACCGTAATAGCAGCATCAATAAGCTGAGAGAGAATGGTAGCCGCCTCCCTCAGCTCATTTGCCAGGGCCGCCAACTCACGCACGTTCCGGTCGCCATACCCAAGAGATTCAAGTTGGCTAGAGGCGTCAGCAATCGGAAGTACCTTAGCACTATTGACCTCAGGAGCAACAGCTCGGGAAACAATATCCGCCACCCTCAGTAACTCACGATGTTCAGCTATGGCTGAACCTAGTCCTTCGACGGATTCGATGTTTGCCGGATCAATGAAGTGCTCTGCCAGCGTCTGTAAGAAATCTCCTGGATATTCCTGCAAAACATCACGATGGGTATGTCGCAATCGACGGAAGTGATCAAAAGTGAATGCCAACGGCCATGTGACGTCGTCCACGCACTGTTTAAGATGGTGACGATATTGTTCGACCTGCGATTGAATCGCCGTAAAGAGGTCTGCCACTAATGCTTCATCCCCTGGGAGGATGTTGCCTGGTCGAAAATCCCTCCATGCTCGGATGGCATCTTCGGACAAGTCAAGGCGTAAACGTGCCACGTCCTGAAGTAGGTTGATCCTCTCATTGATCTGCTCGCGGGTAAGCAATAATGCTTTGTTGACACAAAAGCGTGGGCACTGACCTTTAAGCTCAGTGCGACATCGCTCAGCCGCCCAGAAGATGTCGTAAATGGTTTCGCCACTCGGTCCGACATGGCTGTTGACCAGAGTAGAATAGGCAATTAGCCGATCTCGTTCGCAAGTGAGGTCGTTGATTACATAATCAAGTGCACAGGCATCCTTAAACGTTTTCTTGATACGTCGCCCGATGTCGGCATGAAGTTGGCCTTTTTGAGTCTTATGGCTGTGCAGTTCGAGACAAAAATCTCCTAGACCTGTGTGGTCGAGACGCGAGCGAACAACCTCAAGGGCGGCTTTTTTCTCTGCGACAAAAAGAACTGACAACCCTTGATGAAGGGCTGCAGCAATGAGATTGGCGATGGTCTGGCTTTTGCCGGTC
>VMSU01000068.1 GCA_013792005.1 Desulfobulbaceae bacterium | reverse complement strand
TTGGCCATGGCTTGCGGTCTGGCGAGTAAAATCCGCCTCAATAATCGTCATCGCTGCCATGGCATCTTCGCGGCGGACCCGAAGTTCTATTTCGCCGCTGCCACAACACCCCTTGCCGCACGAAGGTTTATCCCCCCACACCAGCGTCCCGATATTATCAAGTTTCAACTGCTGCTCAATACGTCTGACCTCGGCAAGAGATGCTTTAAAGATGGTAACAATGTCATCGTCCACAGTCAAGGCCCCCTTGCGAACGACTTGTGCCTTGCCTTTAGACTGACGTTGCGCCAGCAGGTCAGCCCCACTGATCAGCGCAGCACCACACACTCCGCAGCCCGACATCTCGGGGATATACTCATCGTTACAACGTAAGCAGTACCGCATTTGGGGATCAATATCTGTAATCATGGTATTAGGTATTCCAGTCAGTTGTTTTTGGTAAACAGAAGGACAATCTTGGCAATCCCAGTAATCATTCTCGGCCAGAATAAGCCTCTTCAGGCTAAAGAATAAACCGGCTCAAGTCCTCGTCCTTTGCTATTGCCGCTAATTTCTGAGTAACATACTCAGCCGTCACCGTAAATGATTTCTCCTCTTGATCCGGGGCGTTAAAAGAGAGATCCTCAAGCAGGCGTTCAAGAATGGTATGCAGCCTTCTGGCCCCGATATTATCTGTCTTCTTATTAACCAGAGAACAGATCCTGGCCATCTCACGGATAGCGACGTCCTCAAAGTGCAACTCAATTCCTTCGGTAGCCATCAACGCCACATACTGCTTGATCAAGGCATTTTGCGGCTCGGTTAGAATCCGATAAAAATCATCTTCACTCAAGGAGTCAAGCTCTACCCGGATCGGGAATCTACCCTGCAGTTCAGGAATCAGGTCAGAAGGTTTGCAGGTATGAAAGGCCCCGCTGGCAATAAAAAGAATATGGTCGGTCTTCACCATCCCGTATTTGGTGTTGACAATAGATCCCTCGACAATAGGCAACAGATCCCGTTGAACCCCTTCACGGGAAACCTCAGCCCCACGTTGACCCTCTCCTTGCCTTGAGGCTATCTTGTCGATTTCATCAAGAAAGATGATTCCAGTTTGCTCAGTACGCTGGATAGCCAGCTTGACCACCATCTCTTCATCGATCAGCTTTTCGGTCTCCTCAATTGTCAATAGTCGCAAGGCCTCATCAACCGACACTTTGCGCTTTTTGCTCTTTTTGGGAAACATCTTACCAAAGACATCTTTCAGACCCGAACTCAGGTCATCGGCGCCGGAGTTTGAAAAAACCTCGATCATCGGCATAGCATGAGGCTGAGAGATATCCATCTCCACCTGCCGTTCACGGAGTTTCCCCTCCCGGAGCATCTGACGAAATTTTTCACGAGTCGGGTTCTCCGATACGTATTCACCACTTCCACCCTGATGACCATTGACCGGAGACAATCCTGGAACGGGTGGCACCAGGAGATCAAGAAGACGTTCCTCGGCATTCACTCCGGCCTTCTCTTCAACTGTCTGACGTGCTTCGCTGCGAATTATGGCGATGCCAATTTCCGTCAAGTCACGAATCATGGATTCCACATCCCTACCCACATAACCGACTTCGGTAAATTTAGAGGCCTCAATCTTAAGAAAAGGAGATTGGGCCAAATTGGCAAGCCTCCTGGCGATCTCGGTCTTCCCGACCCCGGTCGGCCCTATCATAATGATATTCTTAGGTGAAATCTCATCACGTAGGGGTGGGCTGACCTGCTGACGACGCCAACGATTGCGTAGAGCAACCGCAACAAACCGCTTAGCATCGGACTGACCGATGATGTAGCGGTCAAGCTGTTCGACTATCTCTCTTGGTGTTAAACTGGCCATAGCATCTTGGGTGTTAGCTGACAGTAAAGGCATATATTTCGCGCTGCATTAAATTTGATAAAAGTGACTACGCCTGGTTATCGGTTTACGGTTAACAGTTGGCGGTTAGGGTGCCTAACAGGAGCTAATTGCTCCCTAACATCTCTTCTGAATTAACAGCGACTCAGTTAAACCGCAAACCGTTAACTGATCACTGATCACTGTGAACGAAGCTTTGAACCGCTAAGCACTACAGTTTCTGCATTGTGATGTTGCTATTGGTGTAAATACAGATTGAGGCCGCAATCTCCATCGCAGTTCGACAGATCTCTTCAGCATTAAGATCGGTGCGTTGAATCAAAGCCTTAGCCGCGGCCTGGGCATACGGACCTCCGGAACCAATAGCCAAGATACCGTCATCCGGTTCAATCACATCACCCGTGCCCGAAAGCAAAAGAGAGTGATCTTTATCGACGCATACCAGAAAGGCCTCAAGCTTACGGAGCAATTTATCGGTCCGCCAATCCTTGGCTAACTCGACCGCAGCACGCATCAAGTTGCCATCGTACTGCTCAAGCTTTTTCTCAAGTCGCTCAAAAAGAGTAAAGGCATCGGCGGTAGATCCGGCAAACCCGCACACCACCTTGCCCTCATAAAGTTTTCTGACCTTTTGAGCATTATGTTTCATCACGGTATTGCCCAGTGATACCTGACCATCACCAGCCACTACCACCTCACCATGCCGCCTTACTGAAATAATTGTTGTTGATCGAATTTTCATAAAACTCTCATAATGAAAAATGGCTCTTTACTTTTTTCAGCCAAGCAACTAAGCCCGAGCCGAAGATAAATGGAACAAAGTTTCTTCCTCATGCATCACCCGGTATCTCCTGCTTTCTTTTTATGAGCCTGAGGATGAGCCTTGTCATACACGGCCATCAAATGGTCAACTGTAAGATGGGTATACCGCTGGGTGGTTGACAGGCTGACATGGCCAAGCAGTTCTTGAACCAAGCGAAGATCCGCCCCCATTTCCAGGAGGTGGGTAGCAAAAGAGTGCCTTAGGGCATGAGGGGTAACCCCACTCAAAAGACCAACCCGTTGGGCGTACATTGACACCAACCGCTCGACACTGCGGGTGGTTAAACGGCCACCACGATGATTAACAAACAGAGCCTCCTGATCAAGAACGGCTCCACTCCGCGTGCCTGCCTCAAGCAAGACCTGGCGCTCTGGGAAATACCGCTGCAGAGAATCAACAGCAGGACTCCCCATGGGAACCAGCCGCTCACGATTTCCTTTGCCGGTTACCGTAACCATTTCTGTCTCAAAATCAAGTGAATTCCTCTGCAAGCTGACCAGTTCCGCAACCCGCATCCCGGTCGAATATAATAACTCCAGCATCGCCTTGTCCCGGGCAGCAAAAACATCCTGAGGCCCTGGCGCTTCTATAAGTCGAAAGACCTCATCCACGCTCAAGAATACCGGGATACAATGGCTCTGTTTGGGCCTGACCACCCCCGCCAATGGGTTGCGAGCAATTATCCCTCTCTGGACCAGAAAACGAAAAAAAGTCTGTAACGCCGATAATTTTCTGGCAACAGAAGATGGTTTGTTGATACCGTGCAAGGCGTAAATAAAGACGCGGATTTCAGCAGGGCCGATCATGGCAAGCGTGGTCTTTGGTCGCACGGTGGCGGCAAACCCAGAAATATCGCGAAAATAATTATCCGCGGTATGGTCGGAATATCCCTTTTCCACCGTAAGCCAACGCATGAACATGTCCAAATGCGGGGCCAATTCTGTGCTAAAGATATTTTCTATCTGCATGATCATGAACATTATATAATGAGGTTATACTTTCACGGACACTCAATATCGAGTATGAATGATGCCCTGATCCGAGAAGGTGTATTCAGACAAAAGGCCACTAGAGACCAGTCTCTATCGAGAAACGCCACCTAACCACAATAACACTCTGATGAATAGTCAAGAATCCAACAATGACCCCCTACACGGAATCACCCTGGAAGTGATCGTGACCCGCCTGGTGGAAAAGTACGGATGGACATCTCTAGCTAAAAAAATCAAGATCAGATGCTTTACCCATACCCCAAGCATTCAGTCCAGCCTTAAATTCCTTCGAAAAACCCCCTGGGCCAGGGAAAAAGTTGAAAATCTTTACCTACGCAACCTTCGATAAGATATTGGCAGATAAGATACGTTCCCTGCACCATCAACCAACCACCTCTTTCCTCCGTGATCCGGCGGGCTACCACTCACTCTTACGTCTGACATCATACTCGAACAGTCCTGCCCTTAATTCACTCTATCCACGAATTAATTTCCCGCACTATGGCACAGAAAACATCATACGATGAATATCCGGACTCAGAGATTCATCACAAAAATTCATAAGATCACACTCAACTGTTGATGAATTTTTAGCGATTAGCAAGGCTATTTATCGAACATCCATATAAATAAAGGACACTCTCTTGAACCTGATAATCATCAACGTGCAAATCCCCATCGAAAGCGACGGAACCGATGCTTACCTGACTGCCGCCTCACGGCAGATGAAAATAAGCGAAGATAAAATATTCATCGCCAAGATTCTTAGCAAATCGCTTGATTCCAGAGACAAAGAGCAATTCTATTACAAACTGTCCCTCGTTGTCAGCACTGATGAGACCTTCAGTAACAGCGAAAACTTTCCCTGTTACTCGGAAAAAACAAAAGAGACCAGGAAAGCAGCGGTCATTAAGGATAGGCCTATAATAGTCGGATTTGGCCCTGCCGGAATGTTTGCCGCTCTTGAACTTATTGATTATGGGATCAAACCTTTAATCTTTGAGCGGGGGAAGAAAATCGAAGAGCGAACCGTTGATGTGCAGCGATTTATCAATGAAAGAGAAATTAACTCTGACTCGAATATCCAATTTGGCGAAGGCGGCGCCGGTTCATACTCAGATGGCAAGCTCTTTTCCAGGAGAAACAACAACTCAAGTTATGTCAACAGGGTGCTGAAAACGTTTATTAAATTTGGTGCCCCGGAAGAGATAGGATACATCAGCAAACCCCATTTGGGAACTGATGTATTGTGCACAATCGTTCGCAATATAAGAACATATATCCTTGAGCGGGGCGGTGAGATCTTTTATGGCTCACAAATGACGGACATCCTGATCTCGGAGGGGAAGGCCTCAGGTATTATTATCAATGGCGAAAAGGAATATCTCTCCTCACGAATCTATATTGCTTTGGGACATTCTGCCCGTGATACAGTTAAGATGATGCATCACAAAGGCGTCGCCATTGAACAGAGACCAATCGCTGTCGGGTTGAGAATTGAGCATCCTGTCGAGACTATCAACCTCATCAGATACGGCGCCAAGTATAAAGATTTCAAGCCACTAGGAGCTGCCACCTACTCTTTGAATTATACAAATCGAGCAATCAAGAGGGGGGTCTATACATTCTGTATGTGCCCTGGAGGTGAGGTGATTAATGCGTCTTCTGACCACGGGATGATGGTGGTAAACGGGATGAGCTACTCACACAGGGCATCAGAGTTTTCAAATGCAGCGTTGGTTGTGACCTGTCACGCAGATGACTATAAATCGACTTGCCCACTTTCTGGGATAGAGTTTCAACAGGATATTGAACGCAAGTCTTTTGCCGCAGGAGGCGGTAATTGGCAACTCCCTGCCCAGAACTTGATGCATTTCTTAGGTGACAAAAGCGCTGTCACCTTAAACAACAACTCGTACAAGATGGGGACCGTCTCTGCTGAGATGAGAGACATCTTTCCAGGATTTGTGATCGATGAACTAGTGGCCGCATTTAATCAATGGAAAAAAGAAGTCCCATTATTTGTTTCCAACCAAGCGATACTGCTTGGCACGGAAACAAGAACTTCATCACCGATACGGATTAAACGCAACGAACATTTTGAATCGGTAACTATCAAAAATTTGTACCCGATAGGTGAGGGTTCAGGCTATACCGGCGGCATAACGAGTTCTGCCGCTGATGCCATAAAAGCTATCGAAACCAACTGGTTGAATGGCTGCACCTGACTAAAGGCCGCGACAGCCGACCAACTAACTCTCCAGAGCTGCGCCAGCCTCCCCTCACGCTATGAACTCAACCGGGCAATTAACCTTTTCAATCGCGCCTGAGCGGAAGCGATATCTGCGAGACTGGCAAATGCCCGCACCCTCTCTTCGTTCGCCTGATCAAAACCGCCGACCAATGGATGCCGAGCCAATAAAGCACTGATAAAGGCCCTGTCCAAGCGGTCACCAGGCTCGTCCGATTGATCCATTTCCATCATACTGTACCAATCATGAACCAGAGACAAACTCAGAGCCTGTTGAACTTCACTTCGAAGTATCGCTGTCGCTGCATAACCGTGACGAAAGAGATCCTGCATACTCCAGGTCTTGATGAGATCACCCGCCTGAGTGGCATCAATGACGATATCCCCTTGCCGCCCCGAGACCTCTTTGGTAAGCAGCGCCTCCATGCCCAAGGAGATCGTATCTCTAACCCGCATGGCGATATCCGCAACATATTCGATGTCTTTAGGTGTTTCCCCATAAGCGATGATAGCTGTATTGATAGACCAAACGAGTTCTTGTTCCAAGCGGGAAAGATATGCCTGATCGGTAATCCGTGCCATTGCCTGTACTAACAGATTGGACTCTCCCAGAACTTGAGCGTACAGTGCCGGCAATCGAGTAACTGCACACTGCTCCGGCTCAAGTGCGCGTGACGGCGGCTGTTTTTTAGGAGGACTGAACAGGATGGCGGCTTCGTCAGGCGCGATAAAACCAAACTCGTGCATACGTCCGCTCCGGATTCGTAAAGCATTTTCCTCAATTTGGCTCTGCATCTCCCAGCGCACAGCGGCGATAAGATGGTGAGCCTCATCGGCATCATGCTGATACAGCGCCCCCACCAGCCCCAAGACATTGATCGGCATTGGGTCATCAATTTTAATCTCCAGGAGATAGAGAGAATCAGGGGTCATGGCCCTGATTTTTTCTTCCAGATCATCCTCGGGATCAGGAATCTGGTCATCTTCAAAAGAATAGACCACAAGTGTCTTGCCCAAAAAGATGATTTGCACCTCACTGTCTAAGGCAAAAAAAGTTTGCGCCAAAGTAATCGCTCCTTCATCGGCAAAAACCGCCAACCACTCAGCCAAGGCGACAGGCTGAAAATCATGGCTATGCCAGCAAGTGAGATCAATACATGCCTGTATTTGCCCCTCCGTCATGTGCAACAGAAGTGGCCTTGCTTGGTCGAACCCCAACTCTCTGGCTATGAAATAGGCCTCTAACGGTTCCAGGGCGGAAACCTGAGCCGCCTGGTCTTGTGCGTTAAGGAGTCTTTCCCCGCTCCGGGTCAGAGCACGGGTGAGATCAGCTCGAAAACGAGTGAGTTCAATAATGTTACTCGTCATAATATTCTCCTCGCGGAAATACGATAGATAAAAACAAGCCGGACATTGTTAATAAGCCAAGACGCCTGATACGAATCGCCAGCAAACTCACCCGCCAACGGCATGACACAAGGCCGTGGTTACATCGAAACTTCCGGCTCCTCAGAGTCTAACGTGGACAAGGGCAGGGTCTGAAAATAACCGCTTGGACTGTACCAGAAATTTAACAATGATGTGAAGGATATGGCCGAAAAGCAGGGGTTCAGAATATCGACAAGAAATGAGTTTCGGATGGCTGATTAGCATATCAACATTACGTCATTATCAGGATTATAGCCACGTAATTCTTCCAACTGTAAACGTTCAGTAACTACACAGGTTAACGGTAATCAGTTGTCGGTTTACGGTTAAAAGAATCATGGTTAGTCATAAATCATCGCATGATACTCAATGTCAGTGTGTCCTCAGCCATTGGCAGGACCTTA
>VMSU01000067.1 GCA_013792005.1 Desulfobulbaceae bacterium | reverse complement strand
CGGTAAACGTTTACAGTCCGGTGAAATCCGCACGTTCAACGCTTCTGGTGAACGATTACAATGTCTTTTAGGTATGGATCTGGCTGAACGTATATTGTTCCGGGGTTATTTGTAGTTTTGGTGACTCTAGTGAATGGTTACGTTTTGCAGATAACAATGAGTCGATAGTTGCCAGGATTGTGCTTGATAAATGTACTACATAGTAATATTGTACTAGTTTTTGTATAGTTTTTCCTTTTTTTCTTTTTGTTAACATGATACTTTCCTCATATATTTTTTATGGATTATGCTCCGACAATGCGACAATATGCCGCATTGTCGGAGCAGGAGGATGCGTGTAGGTTTCGCCATAGGTTCTTCATCGTTAATTGAAAAAAAGGAGGTAGTGAATGAACAAAAGGTTGCGATTGAAAGTGGTTGCTATGGTGGCTGGCAGTTTGTTGGCGTTAGCGGGGGCTTCGGTTCCATCGGCGTTTGCTGCTGATCAGTCAGGTTCAGGCTGCGTTATTTGTCATACGGATGAGGCAAAACTGACGGCTAGTCTGGCCAAGGTCGAGGTCAAGAGTTCGGCGAAGCAAGCTGGCGCTGGCTGAGGCGGAAAAGTGGCTCAGTTAGAGCCACAAATGAAAGTTCTTGTATCCAAAGATTTTTTCGCTACTATCCATGGCGAGCAGAGTTGTGAGTCTTGTCATGGCGGAGATCCCAAGAGCCAGGATAAAGCGGCCGCTCATCAGGGGATGGAGCCTCATCCTTCAATCAAGACCCCAGAAAAGGCCTGCGGCGAATGTCATGCGGAAATTGTCGCCACTGCCAAGAAATCTCTCCACGCTACTCTCTCTACCTTCCCTACCATTCTGAAAACTCGCAGTGATATGAGTAAATGGGCAGAGATTGATGAGGCCCGTTCCAAACATTGTGCTGCCTGTCATACCAGTTGCGGTGGATGTCATGTCAGCCGGCCTAAGTTCGCTAAAAAAGGTTTTGTCAATGGTCATGTCTTTCAGAAACGGTCCGACCCCTTAAATCAGTGTACGGCCTGCCATGGTAGTCGCATCGGTAACGAGTTCTACGGTGACCGGGGCCAAGGGGATGTTCATGCTGCCAAGTATAATATGGATTGCGTCTCCTGCCATAAGGCCGAGGAGATGCACGCTGCAGCCCCTGATGATCTTAAAGGACGCTACCACCTCAAGGAGATGGTGCAGTGCACTTCTTGCCATCAGGGACTTGAGAACGGCTCGGTTCGTGATCACAACATTCATATCGGTAAGGTTCAGTGCCAAGTCTGTCACTCCCAGACCTATGTGAACTGCTATAGTTGTCATACCGGTAAAGATGAAAATGGTGTTTATTATTTCCAGAATAAAAAGGAAGTAGAAGGCATGAAAATTGGTCTGAATTACGATAAGGAGGCTCCGGGGGCAGGGTATAATTATATGCTTGTACGTCACGAGCCAACCGATAAAGAGCTTTTCGCTTTCTACGTTAAGGATGCTCTGACCAATTTTGATAAGGTTCCAAACTGGAAGCGGACTTCACCCCATAATATCCAGCGTAAGACCTGGCAGAACGCTTCCTGTAATAATTGTCACGGAAATCGGGAGTTGTTCTTGAGCGAAAAGGATCTTCTCGACTATGAAATCAAGGCCAATAAAGATGTTGTGGTCCCGGACAGCATGGTTCCGAAGGCTCATGAAAAGGTTAAACCTGCCATGGCGCCGATCACTACCGTTCGTTCCGCGATGGTGGTTAATGTGGATTGGCTTAAAGCTAACCTTAAGGCGGTCAAGCTCGTAGATGCCCGAGGGCAGAAGGACTATGACAAGGGCCATGTTGAGGGAGCTTTATCCTTGAGTCCGCTGGAAGCTGGTCTGCGTTATGATTGGAGTGCTGAGAAGCCGATGCAGCTCGTGGCTCAGGAAGAGATTGCGAGAATTTTTGGTGAGGCAGGACTGAGCGCGGATGATCACATCGTGGTCTATGACCGGGATGGACGTAATGCCACATTCTTGATCTGGGTGCTTGAGTACGCCGGGGCAAAGAATGTCTCCTATCTGAATGGCGGTGTCGAGGCCTTGCATGAGGCCGGAGTCCATCTGGTGCAAGAGGCGACCGAGGCGGAGGAAGCAACTTTTTCAGTCACCCTCCAGCCTCAGGTGTTGGCGAGCAGTGAGTTTATTACCAAGAATGTCGACAACGCAAGGGTTGTCGTCGCCGATGTTCGTGGGATTGCTCAGGCTCAGGGGATCAGCAAGCATGAAAAGGCAGCCCGTGCCGGTCACATCCCTGGCTCGGTAAGCTTGCCGATAGGCGCGCTGTTGATGGAAAATGGGTACGTTAAAGAGCCTAAAGAGTTGCTGTGGATGCTCAAGGCCAACTATAACATCACCCCGGATAAGACCGTTATTACAACCTGTAATACCGGGCAGCTGGCGGCAGACGCATATTTTATCTTCCGTTATCTGGGTTTCCCCGATGTCCGGGTGCATAATGAATCTTGGGTCAACTGGTGCGCTATTAAGTAGTAGTATTTAATTGTTTGAGTAGTTGGAAAGGGCCGGACGAAAATATTTCGTCCGGCCCTTTCTTGTTGTGCGCCCGGCAGGGTGCATATACTTGGGGGGAAAAGTTATTGTTTGCCCGGTATGGAGAGATGTTAGCAGAACGGTACGGTGGCGCAGGTGGTTGTGAAGCTGAAGGGGGCGAAGTGATCTGGATCGGTGGAAATTGAGAGATCTCTCGAAAAAGATGTAATGCCTGCTCAATCCTTGCAATCGATAGATGGCCCGGGTAAATTTGATGGCGTCGCAAAAAGGCCGATCTACTGCGTTGCAGCGCACTTTTGCTCATTCGACATGCCATATGTGTGGCCTCATTCGCAAGAGCACACTGCGCCTTGTATATCGGCCCTTTTTGCTTAGCCATCCCGTAACTTTTCACGAGACCATCAATCATGTATAATAATAACCGTTCACCAAAGGCACCGAAACTATAGGTAACTCCGGAACTGTAAACGTTCACAGTGCTGCAGATGCGGTGCTGCTGAACGTTTACGTATAATGCTCACTTTGGGGACTCGTGAACCGCGCAAGCAATTCACGTGAGATCCTGATTTTCTTGTTGCCTCTATCCTTTCAGATTGACCTCTTTAATTATGAGACTAGTCAGGCCATACACGCTATTCAGGGTTTCGGTGATGATGGCTTGGCTCGTCCTCTTTGGGTTACTCCTTAAACGCGATTACTTTATTGACACCTTACGCCAGCGGGAGGCTCAGGTCCTAGAGCAACATGCCCAGGAGAGTTTCTTGGGGGTATACTTCAATGCGGCGCGAATCGGGTATGTAAAAAATTCCTTCACTCAAACTGTAGAGAGTGAGATCACTCTTACCCAGGAGGCCTATCTCCTGCTGAATATTTTGAATGAACATCACCCTGTCCGGATGCGTGGTAGGGCGTTCCTTACTTCCGGATACCTGTTGAAAGAGTTCTCCATTCATTTTGAATCTCCCTTTTATCGCATGGATGCGACCGGTGAGGTGGAGGGAACCACCGTTCATTTCGTTATTGACACCGGTAAAGAGAGGATTACCGATAGCGTCAGTTTGAATAGCCCCCCCTTCATCTCCACCAATCGCCGAGCCTATCTCCTTGATGCCAGTCTGCATGAGGACAGTAAGATTAAGGTGCCTTACTTTGATCCGATTTTACTTACCGGTCAGGATGCGGTGGTGCAATACAAGGGTAGGGACAAGCAGATTATTCAGGGGCGTATCTATAACCTGCATCGATTTGTGGAGTCGTACAACAATATTCGGGTCAGCAGTTGGTTGAATGATGAGGGGTTGGTGGTGAAGGAAGAGACGCCGGCCGGGTTTGTTTTTATTGCAGAGCCGGAATTCAGAGCGACGGAGATTAGCAAGAATGGACCGGAACTGTTGAGTTCGGTCTCGGTGCCCCTTGCCGGCACAATGCCGGACCTTGCCGGTCGCAAGGAGATCAGTTTTCGGCTGCAACTTCCGGAAAATAGTGTTTTTCCGGCTCTGGATAATGATCGGCAGCATCGTGAGGGGGATATCTTGACCGTCACCTTGGAGGATCTGCCGGATGAGACGGCCCAGGTTTGTCAGGGACAGAGCGCTGAACTCTCCTCTACCTCATATATCCAAGTAGAGAGTCCTGCGATCAAACAAATGGCGCTATCCTTGATCGCTCAGGCACCAACTCCGTTGGAGAAGGTTCGAACCTTGAGCCAATGGATCTATTTGAATCTCGAAAAACGACCAGTGCTCGGTCTTCCTGATGCCTTGACCACCCTGGGTAGTCGGAAGGGTGATTGCAATGAACATGCTGCCCTGTTTGCGGCCCTGGCTCGAAGCGCTGGAATCCCTACTCGGGTAGTGGCCGGGGTCACCTTTCATGCCGGGGCCTTTTACTATCACGCTTGGAATGAGATCTGTATGGGGGAGAATTGGATCAGTGTTGATACCACCAAAAATGAGCTGCCCGCCGATCTTACCCATATCAAGTTCGTTCATGGGGAGATCGGGGAGCAGCTTAAGATAGGCGCTCTGCTTGGCAAGCTGCGAGTCGCCATTGCAGAATAAGGTGATCGGAGAATGGCGATATTACAAAGTGAGATGAGAAGCGATCATAAGTCAATCGTGGTCGAAGGGTTGAGTAAGTGTTTCGGGAGCTTCAAGGCGGTGGACCGGATTGATCTTTCGGTCGACCGGGGTGAGTTCTTTGGCTTTCTCGGACCTAATGGCGCTGGCAAGACCACTACCATCAAGATGCTGGCAGGTCTCTTGAAGCCGGATGAGGGCAGCATCTTGATTAATGGGCGCGACCTGATCCGAGAACCCACCATTTGTAAACAGCAGACAGGTTATATCCCTGATCGTCCCTTCCTTTACGAGAAGCTCACCGGGCTTGAGTTCCTGAAGTTCATGGCCAGTCTCTATCAACTCCCGGTTCAGCAATTCAACGACAAGACTGACTATTATTTGGAACTCTTTGATCTGCTGAGTTGGCGGGATCATCTGATCGAAAGCTATTCTCACGGCATGAGGCAGAAGCTGATCATGACTTCGGCCTTGATGTTGGCCCTGCCGGTGCTCATTGTCGATGAACCTATGGTCGGTCTGGACCCCAAGAGCGCCCGGCTGGTCAAAGAACTCTTTAAAAAGCATGCCGAGGCCGGCGGCAGCATCTTTCTCTCCACCCATTCCCTGGAGATTGCCGAGGAACTGTGTGATCGAATCGCAATTGTCATTGATGGCCGTCTTAGGGTCACCGGCAACCTGGCTGATTTGAGGAGAGAGACTCATCTGCTCGACTCCGGCTTAGAGGATATCTTCTTGCAACTGACCGGGGCTCACGAGTTGCAGTCAGTTATTTCGGCTTTGCGCAGCGAGGGGAGATGATGCCTTTCACCCTGATGCGACCGTTTTGGTGGTCGGCGCGCAATCGTTTCTTCCCGCCCGGCCAGATCCCGTATAAAACCCTGCTCATCTTAGGTTTTGGTCTGTTGGTCGATGTCGCTCTCTATCTGATTACTGTCAGGGTTGTCGCCTATTTTCACCGCCAGAACGAGCTGGGAATCATTTTGAGTCTCAAAATTTTTCAGATGGGCTGGATCACCTTGTTTGTCATGCTGATCTTCTCCTGTCTGGTGTCGGCGGTCTCCTCCATCTTTCTGTCGCAGGATAATGAGATTGTCTTTGCCGCTCCAGTCACCCCAGCCGAGCTGTACCTGATGCGTTACTGGACGGTGACCCTGTACACGGGGTGGATGATGATCTTTTTTTCGATTCCGGTCTTTTTGGCCTTTGGGACCGTTTTCGCGGTCAATTGGGTCTACATGCCTTTGACGGTAATAGCGGTCTTTGCTATCGCACTGACTGCTACTGGCCTTGGCTTGTTCATTACCATTATCCTGGTCAACCTTTTTCCGGCCCGTCAGACTAAGGATATTGTCATGTACCTCTCTCTTTGCTTCGGGCTCTTGATCATTTTCTTTGTGCGGATGATCCGGCCGGAGGATTTGGCCAATCCAGATAAGTACGGGTATTTTCTCGATTATCTCTCCAGTATCTCTTCTCCTGCCGGACCTTATGTGCCTGCAGCCTGGGCTGCCAATCTTCTCTCTCTCTATCTCCTGGATAGGGAGGTGGATTGGCTCTTGCTTGGGCTCCTGATCATTACCCCGGTGGCCACGTATATCTCAGGCGAGTGGGCGATGCAGAGATGGTTTTTTTCGGGGTACTCGAAGTCACAGGAGTCGTTTGGTGGCTACCGACAGTTTTCGAGCCGGGGGCCGTATCGGCTTAATAGCAGGGTGGGGTGGATCTATAAGAAGGAGGCCTTAAGTTTTCTTAGGGATTCGACGGAGTGGTCTCAGCTCTTTATGGTGGGCGCCTTAATTATCATCTATCTCTATAATTTCAAAGTGCTACCCATTGACCGCTCATTCATGAAACAAGAGTACCTAACGAATCTCATCGCTTTTCTCAATATCGGTCTGACCGGTTTTGTCTTGACCTCCCTGTCGGCTCGGTTTGTCTTTCCTTCGATTGGGGCAGAGGGGGGCAACTTTTATTTGATTCGGACTTCGCCTTTGACCATGGGCAGTTTCCTGGTTCATAAATATCTCTTTTATGTCCTGCCCTTTACCGGCTTGTCCTTGGTGTTGGTTCTGACCTCCTGTTACCTCTTGCGGGTCGAAGGACCGATTTGGTGGGTCTCGGTTTATATCAGCACCATCACGGTTTGGGTGGTGGTGGCCATGGCGCTGGGTTTTGGGGTGTTTTATGCCGACTTTAAGGCGGAAAACAAAACTACGGCTATGGGGGGTATGGGTGCTATTCTCTTCCTGTTCACCAGTATTACGTATCAGGTGGCTGTGCTTGTAGTTGGAGCCTGGCCCACCGCCCAGGTAGCGAGGTCATGGCTGAAAGGTGAGATCATTCATCGTGGAGATCTGGCTACCGTGATACTTTGGGGACTTGTCGTCCTGTTGGTGGCTGTGCTGGTGATGGGATATTTCTTCAAGAGGGGGGTTGAGAAGCTGGAGAACCTGGGCTAGCCTGGTGTGGGGTTATTGGCTAAGAATTGTATATCTGCCAGTGCTGTTATAGCGGAGCGGCACTGGCAGAGTAGCTGGTCTGGTCAAGTAGTCAATTCAGTGCTGTATGATTTCAGAGAACACTGAGGACGTATTACCCAAAGAACTGTCCTGTGCTGGGTCTAATTGGTGCACTTGCCGCCTTGGATTTCCGGAAATCCACTCAAAGCGAAACTCGACCCGCAGCCACAGGTGGATTTGGTATTGGAGTTGGTGAACTTAAGGCCGCCATTAAATAGCTCGTCAGAGTAGTCGATTACCAGCCCGTCCAGGTATTTGCTGCTATTGTCGTCACTCACCACCCGAATTCCTCCCTGCTCAATGATCGTGGTCTCATTGTCATTCATCTCTCTGCCGACTTCGGCGGTGTAGGTCAGGCCGGCGCAGCCACCCTCGGTCACCATGACCCGTAGGAATTGTCCTTTCTCGAGCTTGTTTTTCAGCATCTTCTCGGCATTTTCTTTGATGATAATTTTCATCTGAATCCCTCCGTATGAGATTGGTTGCTGGTAATCATTCTATTCATAACATATTGTCCTCTGATTGATTAATGTCAAGCCCGATATTGTATTGGCCGGGGGAGGGTGATTGGGCGGAAGCAGACTGGTTTTTTTCAGAGGATCTTTTTGTTTAGTGAGGTATTTCTACGAATTAGAGCCTCGGCGCGGCTTGTGAGAGCGTGGTTTTTGGTCGCGTTCATTGCTTTGAGCAGTACGTTGTTCTTGTTTCTGCTTGGGTTTCTTTGGTTTCTTGGGGCGTAGCTTCATCTGATTGGTCAGCGGCACATTGTGAGTCGGAATAAAACCGGTTGCAACTTCGCGTACTAGGGTCTGGCGGATCAGGGTCTCGATTGCGCTAAGTAGCTTTACCTCATCGGCGCTGACCAGAGAGATCGCTTCCCCCATGCACCCAGCACGACCGGTTCGTCCGATCCGATGAATGTAGTCCTCGGGGACTTTAGGCAGATCGAAATTGACTACATGAGGCAGTTCATTGATATCGAGGCCACGGGCGGCGATATCGGTGGCAACCAGGACACGGATCTTGTTTTCCTTGAAGTCGGCGAGGGTTCGGGATCGTTCTCCTTGGGTCTTGTCTCCGTGGATTGCCGCTGTGGAGATGCCGTCACGACCCAGTTTTTTTGACAGCTGGTCGGCGCCATCCTTGGTGCGGGTGAAGACCAGCACCTGTCCCCAACCTTTATTGCGCAGCAGGTGGCTGAGCAGGGCAGGCTTCTTGCCTTTGTCAGCCTCATAGACCCATTGCTTTACACTTTGTGCCGTGGAGTTTCGAGGGTTGACTTCGATCTGTACCGGTTTTTTAAGTAGTTCGGCGGTGAGTGTGCGGATAGCTCCCGAAAAAGTGGCCGAAAAAAGGAGGTTTTGTCGTTTTTTCGGGAGCAGAGCGAGAATTTTCTGGATGTCACTGATAAAACCCATGTCGAGCATTCGGTCTGCCTCATCAAGTATCAGGGTCTCCACCTGCGAAAACTTGACGGCGTTTTGGTTGAAGAGGTCCAGTAATCGTCCCGGTGTCGCGACTAAGACATCGATCCCGCCTCGTAGTTTCATCATCTGTGGATTGATCTTCACTCCGCCATAAACAACGCCGGATCTCAGTGAAAGGTGTTTGCCATAGCTGGCAACGCTCTCGGCAACCTGCACTGCCAGTTCGCGGGTCGATGTCAGTATCAGGGTGCGAATGTGGTTCGCCTTTACCGTGGGGCCGTTGGTAAGGCGCTGCAATAACGGCAGGGTAAAGCTTGCGGTTTTGCCGGTGCCGGTCTGCGCCGCAGCCATGACATCTTTGCCGGAGAGAACAGCGGGGATCGCCTTGATCTGGATTGGAAAGGGAGTGGTGTATCCCATTTCATCGAGAGCACGAAGGATGGGTTCAGAGAGCCCGAGGGAAGAGAATGACATAAGGATGGGAACCTGCTAGAGCTGAGGTCAATGGTGCCGAGTCACCAGGGCAGGGCCGCAGGGGATTTGGCTGATTTGTTGATGAAGAGATTACAACCACGACTGAGTTAATAAGTCAAGGACGAGCCTCATCGCTCTCTGGTCACGGTCCTGCTCTTTTGAGCATATCCTCTTTTTTTGTCAATCGTTGGGTTATCTTGCTCCCCTTGACCTAAGTCAATGATCAGTCTGTCGATCTTGTCATATTGTGGCGGTAACTTGTAATAACCAAATTTTCGTCAACCTCTTATTGCCTTTGGGAGTTCGTTATGAAAAAACGTTTCGTGGTTTTCTGTTTCCTCATCCCCGTAATTATCAGTGTCATTCTGATAGGGGCTCATTTTCTTAGATCTGGAAATGTGCTGATCCCGATCTTGAGTTTGCTGCTGGTTATGGCTCTTTGTATACGGGAACCGCTAGTGGCCAGGACAGTACAGTTTGTCCTGCTGCTGGCAACAGCAGAGTGGATTCATGCGGCCTATGTGCTAATTTCCACCCGCGTTGATGCCGGACTCCCATGGACTAAACTGGGAATTATCCTTGGGTCTGTTGGCGCGTTGTCACTTGCTTCAATAGGTCTTTTTTTAACAAAGACTCTGAAAGAGATGTATCATCTTTCTGATGCTCCGGATGACAAGGTGCAGAGTAGGGAGGGCGAACATGGTCGTGATATGACAGAGACGTCCCGAGTAAGAGAGGTCTCGTTGCCTGAACACCGGCAGAAACTGCTGGCCGTCCATTCTCTCAAAAGTAATCTAACTATCTGTAGTCTTCTCGCCTTCCTGATTATGGATTATTCCGTAGGAGTCGGTGTGGCTTTTTTGGTAGTCATTGGGCTTGTAAACATTGGTTTGAGAACCAAGATTCAGGGTATAGGGGGAATCTTGCCCTCGGAAGACAGAAGAAAGCTGTATGTCCGGCAGATTATTGGCTTTTGTTTATTCGCCTTGCCAAGTATCGGCTACTATTCGTTTTTGCTGCCAACTATGAAACATCGGCTTATCGTCGGTTCCATAATTACTGCTTTTACTCTCCTGCTGTGGCTTGCTGCGCGTTTTGAATATTGTCTGTTTTTGCATCCAGTCATGTGTCCCTTTTCCGAACATTAGACTGGATTGTATTATCTGCTTGCCATTAACATCCAATTCCACCACTCGAACAGCAGGTGAATTATTACCTCCGGCACCTTCTATCTTACCCCATGAAGAAAATGTATAATTAGTATCCGGCTTCGCAGGAATTTGATTGCTTATCCATTGGCCGGATATT
>VMSU01000066.1 GCA_013792005.1 Desulfobulbaceae bacterium | reverse complement strand
CAGTACCCGTGTAATCGCAGAGGTCAATGTGGTTTTACCATGATCGATATGACCAATCGTGCCAATATTGACGTGGGGTTTATTTCTTTGAAATTTTTGCTTAGCCATTATTATTCCTCATCAATCGTTATGTGGGTACTACTAGTATAATCCCTTAATTTTCCGTATGATTACTTCAGCAATCCGGGATGGTATTTCTTCATACGAATGAAATTGAAGCGTAAAATTAGCCCGCCCCTGAGTTGCTGATCGTAAATCTGTAGAATAACCGAACATTTCAGCTAGAGGTACATGGGCATCAACAACCTGAAATCCATGCTCCCTAACCTCCATTCCATATATTTTAGCTCGTTTGCTATTAAGATCATTAATTACATCTCCGACATATTCGTCAGGGCCTATTACCTCAAGTTGCATAACCGGCTCAAGTAGTATCGGTTGTGCAGCAATAAGTGCATTTCTGAGCGCTATACTTGAGGCTACACCAAATGCTTGTGCCGTTGAATCAACCTCGTGATATGATCCACCAACCAAAAGAACCTTACAATCAACCACCGGAAAACCAAGAAGCGGTCCCGAGTCCAAGGCTGACAAGACACCTTTCTCAATAGCCTGAACAAATTGTGAAGGTATTAAGTCTTCAGTAATTCTACTGATAAATTCTATTCCTGCGCCTCGCTTATTCGGCTCAACATCAAGAACAACATGACCATACTGTGATTTTGCAATACCTTGTGGTTCAAAGCGACCATCACCATGGCCTGTTCCTACTATAGATTCTTTATAAGAAACTTGAGGTTTTCCAACATTAGCATCAACCTTAAAATCACGTATCAGTCGATCAACAATAATTTCCAGGTGTAATTCACCCATTCCCGAAATTATTGTCTGCCCTGTCTCTTCATGAGTAGTAACTCTGAAGGAAGGATCTTCTAGAGCAATTTTACTGAGAGTTTCACTCAGCTTATCCTGATCTGCCTTACCCTTTGGTTCTATGGCTATACTAATTACTGGGATAGGAAAATCAATTTTTTCTAAAAGCAAGGTGTCTCCCTTCTCACACAGAGTGTCTCCTGTGGTAGAAAATCTAAGACCCACCAATGCTGCAATATCCCCTGGACCTACTTCTTTAACTTCCTCACGTTTATTGGCATGCATCCTTAATATCTTACTTACCTTCTCCTGTTTACCCTTGGATGAATTGTATACCTTATCACCGGCACGCAACACACCTGAATAAACACGTACAAAAGCAAGATTACCAACAAAAGGATCTGCGACAATTTTAAATGCCAGGGCACTCAGATTTTCCCGTTCGCTACATTCGCGAAAAAGTTCTGTGCCCTCAGCATCTACCCCTTTTACAGGCGGGACGTCCAAAGGTGATGGCAAATAAGATAAAATACCATCAAGTAAGGGTTGCACTCCCTTGTTTTTAAATGCACTTCCGCAGAGTACTGGCACAATTCCTAAGGCAATTGTAGCCTTACGAATCACTTGCCTGATTTCGTCAGCAGAGACTGACTGTTCTTCTAAAAATTTTTCCATGACTCCCTCATCGAAGTCGGCCAGCTTCTCGACGAGAGTCATATGTGCAGCCGTGAATATGTCAGAAAATTCCTCAGAGATAGGCTTATCGATAACTTCGGAGCCTTGTGTATCTTCATCAAAGTAAAGCATCTTTCCTTCTACAAGGTCGATGACTCCACTAAAGGCTCCTTCTTTACCTATAGGAATTTGTAATGCTACAGGTACAGCTCCCAACCTTTTTTCAATCATGGAGAGGACCCGCTCAAAATTAGCGCCGACCCGATCCATTTTGTTAATAAAGGCAATTCTGGGGATCTTGTACTTATTGGCTTGTCGCCATACTGTTTCTGATTGTGGCTCAACTCCACCAACAGCACAAAAAACAGCTACTGCGCCATCTAACACCCTCAGGCATCGCTCTACCTCAACAGTAAAGTCAACATGCCCAGGTGTATCAATAATATTTATTTGATGGTCATTCCAAAGACAGGTTGTAGCAGCGGAGGTAATGGTAATACCTCTCTCCTGTTCTTGTTCCATCCAATCCATAACGGCTGTGCCATCATGAACCTCACCAATCTTATAAGAACGACCAGTGTAAAATAAAATTCGTTCGGTTGTCGTTGTTTTTCCTGCATCAATATGGGCCATTATGCCTATATTTCGCAACTTATTGAGTTCGCTCTTTGCAGTCACTGTTGTTTCCTTTCTGCTGAAGTCGCACTCACCGAAACAGAGAATCGAACCACATCTAAACCCTTCTATATACTCCAGCCCTAAATACTTGTCAAGAAAGAGTAAGAGAAACGATGTTAAATATTACCATCTATAATGAGCAAAGGCTTTGTTTGCATCTGCCATTTTGTGAGTATCTTCACGTTTCTTCACAGACGCGCCACGATTATTAAATGCATCTGACAATTCAGCTGCTAATTTCTCAGCCATTGAATGACCGGAGCGTTTTTGTGCAAAAGTTGTAAGCCATCGCATGGCCAAAGCATTCCTGCGCTCAGGTCGAACCTCCACAGGCACCTGATACGTTGCCCCACCAACACGCCTAGACTTAACTTCAACACGGGGTCGCACAGACTCCATGGCTTTGTCAAAAACCTCTAATGGAGTCCCGTCTTTAATTCGATCTGCAATAATATCCATAGCATCATAGAATATTGTGCGAGCAACATTTTTCTTGCCATCAAGCATTAATTGATTGATAAATTTTGACACAATAATACTTTTAAAACGGGCATCAGCAGATATCACTCTCTTGGCAACTGTCTTACGTCTTGGCATTTTTTTTCCTCACATGCTCAGCAAAAACTATTTAGGACGCTTAGCGCCGTATTTAGAACGGCTCTGCTTCCGATTCGCTACGCCCAACGTATCCAACGTACCACGGATAATATGGTAGCGCACACCAGGTAAGTCCTTAACTCTGCCGCCTCGTATCATAACCACAGAGTGCTCCTGAAGATTATGACCAACACCTGGAATATAGGAAGTCACTTCCATTCCATTTGTCAAGCGAACCCTGGCGACCTTACGCAATGCGGAGTTAGGTTTTTTGGGGGTAGTTGTATAAACACGCACACACACACCGCGTTTTTGCGGTGATCCTTTCAAAGCTGGGGTCGTTGATCTGCTAACAATCTTTTTACGACCTTGCCGTACCAATTGATTGATGGTTGGCATTGAAATACTCCTCTCTCTGATTATCTCGTTAGCGTAGATTTCCCACGCAATGTTCCAGAAAACAAGCTTTTTACTCGAAGCAATGATCTCTGTCAAGTTTTATATGCTCCACAGCCTAAGAGCATGAGAAAAATCAGGTTATTGGTTATTTAACCTAATCACTCTTGCTCTCAAGAGCATACAATTACAAGTCGAACT
>VMSU01000065.1 GCA_013792005.1 Desulfobulbaceae bacterium | reverse complement strand
CAGTGCCACATCTGCGTTGTTATCGGCCTGCTCATGTGCGAAAAGCACACATCGCAGGCCGATGCCTAGCATCTGCGGCACTGCTGAACAGTTACGGTTCTGGGCTTCGGCACCTTTCTGGGTCAGAAGGTGGATAGTTACAATTATATTTCAAAACAATAAGAAACACAGCGTTCGCACGTCGTTTCCCTTTACTTATATCATACTCTCGGGATCAACGTCTACCTGCAACTTCACAGTAGAACTACCAAGCGTTGAAGGCTTCTGTGAAGCAAGATAAGCGCTGAGGCTATGAAGGGCTCTTAAATCTGAACTTTTCAACAACATCTGCCAGCGGTAAAGGTCTCGAATCTTTGCAATCGGCGCCGGCGCCGGACCCAAAACGCTCACCGATCCATTACGCGCCTGCTCTCTAGCTAATCTCCCGAGACTTTGCGCGGCTTTTTCGACATCCTTCTGACTAGGACCTTCAATTCGAATATTGACTAATCGCGAAAACGGGGGAAAAGACAGAGCCCGCCGCATCTGAATCTCTTCTGCATACATGGTCTCATAATTGTTATTTTGTGAGGTAGCTATGCTGTAATGCTCGGGGTGGTAAGTCTGCACCACCACCCGCCCGAGTTTTTCGCCCCGCCCTGCCCGGCCGAACACTTGGGTCAAGAGCTGAAAAGTCCTCTCCCCTGCCTTGTAATCGGGCATACCGAGTCCAGCATCAGCCCATACCACACCGACCAAAGTAACATGGGGAAAATGGTGCCCCTTGGTAATCATCTGGGTTCCCACCAAGATATCAATCTCTCGTTGATGAACGGCCTTTAATATCCTCAGGTACCGTGTCCGTGAGGTTGCGGTATCACGATCAAGACGAGCAATGCGGGCTTTGGGAAGCAGACGCTGCAACTCATCTTCAATCCTCTCGGTACCAACGCCAACAGAAGCAAGATCTGCCGATTGACACTTGGGGCAGACGGCAGCGCTGTTCATTGAAAATCCGCAATAATGACAGACCAATTGACCGCTCTTCTGGTGCAATGTCAAACTCACATGACAATGCCCACATTGGAGAGTATGGCCACACCCGCGACACAAGACAAGATTGGCAAAACCACGGCGATTTAGAAAAACAAGCGTCTGATCCCCGGCGGCAAAATTATCCTTAATCGCGCAGAGCAACTGGGGACTAAAAATTGGCGGTTTACCAGAAACAGTCGGCACGGCCTTGAGATCGACAATCTCAACATCTGGCAAGGAACGATCTGCCACCCGCTTCGGCAAAGTGAGATGGGTATATTTGCCGGTCGTGGCGTGGGTAAAACTAATAATTGAAGGGGTGGCAGAGCCCAGCAGCACCACGGCCTGGGCTTGACTTGCCCGCATGACCGCAGCATCTCGGGCATGATAACGGAAGCCATCATCTTGTTTGTAAGCGCCGTCATGCTCTTCGTCAACGACAATCAAACCAGGGTCGGCCAGAGGTGCGAAGAGGGCGGAACGCGCACCAATAACAATTGAAGCCTGGCCGCTGGCGATACGACGCCATTGGTCAAAACGTTCCCCGTCACTGAGTCCGCTATGAAGAATGGCGACACGATCGGCAAATCTGGAGATAAAATTTCCTTCAAGCTGAGTTGCCAATGCGATTTCTGGAACCAACACCAACACCTGACGCCCCTGAGCCACGGTAAGGGCTGCTGCCTGCATATACACTTCCGTCTTCCCGCTGCCAGTCACGCCATGGAGAAGGAACGGGGCATAACGACGGACCTGAAGCGCAGGAGCCAAGACGGCAAGGACAGCCTGCTGATCATCGGTTAAAAAATCTGGTTTAGCAGAAAATGCGGGCAACTCTCCAAAAGGATCACGATAAACGGCATGCTCCTCGGCAACAAGAATCCCCTGTTCTTCTAACGAGACAAGAGTCTTACGATAACCGGCATACCGCTTGCCTAGTTCCTTGCCCGCCACCCAGGGACAATTACTTTCACGACTAAGTTCATCGATCAAATCGACCAGACGCGATTCTGATCGTTTAAGGCTCTCTCGCTCGTCTTGCCCTCTATCCTCGGCACGTCGAACGCACAGTTCTAGCTTTTCCTTAACCCTGTCAGCGGGAATAATCGCATGAATTTCAACCAAACCTTGATCTGCCCATCGTTCAAGAAGTCGTTGAACCTTGGTTCGCCACAACTTGCGAACCACAGCGCCTGTAATCTTACCATCACGAAGGAATCTGGCAAACCAGGAGCCAGGCCACTCTATCTCAGGCCAGGTTTCAAATACAGAGCGTCCAACTGGGGTCATCATTACCTGGCGACCACTTTGTGGCGCTAACCCAGTTGGCAGGGCGCCTTTAATAATTTCGCCAATGGGATACTGATAATAATCGGCAAGCCAACGGTAAAACAGCACCATCGTCGCAGGAAACAACGGCTCATCATCAAGATAGTCAATAATGGGACGAATCTTAAAATTATTGTTTTCCGGCAAGGCATCAACACAGGAAAGAACATATCCCGTCACCTGACGATTTCCGAGGGGCACGAGAACTCGCAGCCCCGGACACGGAGAAAGCGCCTGGTTCACCGGTTCAAGATAGGTGAGTGTATTGGCAATGGGAGAGGCCACTGCCACTTCAAGATAGGCCATTACTCACAATAAATCCTTTAATAAATGAGAAAGTTACGCTGCCATCCAGCACCTCACTCACACAGGAACAAATGCAGGGAAAATGATATTCTGGCTATTATCTTGTAACCAACACCAACAGAATTTCTGTGAATCGATTAAAGCCTGGTCGAGATTTCTTTAATATGTTTGCAGAACTCTTCCCGCAGATCAGGATGACGCATGGCAAAAGCGACAATCGCCTTCAGATAGCCGAGTTTATCCCCAGCATCATAGCGATTACCCTCAAACTCATAGGCAAACATGGATCGCTTGTTCGAAAGGGCGAGAAGGGCATCGGTCAACTGAATTTCTCCTCCATGACCTGGAGTAGTCTTACTCAGCATGTCGAATACTTCAGGGTGAAGGATGTAACGGCCAATAATTGCCAAGTTGGAATTAGTCGTGCCCGGCGCTGGTTTCTCCACCAATCGATTAACTCGATACACTCGATCACGGAGAAGATCTCCTTCGACTATACCGTACTGATAGGTCTGATCCATAGGGACAGTCTGAATGGCCACAATGGATTCTTGAACTTCATTATAAAGAGTCATCATCTGCTTGGCACACGGCACATCAGACTCAACCAAGTCATCGCCCAGCAAGACCATGAACGGTTCGTTTCCGACTACGTTTCTGGCAGTCCAGATCGCATGCCCAAGACCCAACGGTTTTTTTTGACGCACCGTAACAATATCAATCAAATTGGCAAGATGCCGCAACTCCTCACAGATTCTTAGTTTGCCTTTACTCTCAAGCATGGTATCAAGTTCGTAATTATAATCAAAATGATTCTCAATGGCTGATTTTCCAGCGCTGGTCACCAAAATGATCTCCTCAATACCGGAGGCGACAACTTCCTCGACAATATATTGAATTGTCGGCCGATCAACAATGGTCAGCATCTCCTTAGGTATGGCTTTACTCGCTGGTAAAAATCTGGTTCCCATTCCTGCGACAGGGATAACTGCCTTGCGGATTTGTTGAGCCTGTTTTGATTTTTTCATTGGATTAACACCTAGAAATAAGGTTTAAAGAAAATTCAATCAATATTGATACTATATCAAGAAATGCAGCGGCAAATTATAGCCGATTAACTTGGAATGTATCCACATTTTTCTATTGTGAATAGAAACTACCCTTAATAACAATCATCACTGATACCTGTTGATTCGCAAAGGGTCAACATTTTACCCGGATATCACCGCACTCATCAAAACTTAGGCGCTGCGTATCTGCCATAATACACCATGCACCCCCTTGAGAAAGCGATCCTAACCTTCTGTCTGAAAAACAGGTTGTTCAACCAGCGTGACCATCTTGTAATTGGTGTCTCAGGAGGGGCTGACTCAATGGCCTTACTCCACCTGCTGGCCACACTCGCCCCAGATCTTGGCATCACCATGATCGTAGGCCATGCCGATCACGGCTTACGACCAGATGCGGCTGACACAGAAGCAAATATGGTCCGACAAGCGTCAACATCGTTAGGCCTTGACTGCCACGTCTCTCAGCTTAACGTCTCACCATATGCCAGAAATAATGGCATCTCAACTGAAGAAGCTGCCCGCAACCTCCGCTACTCATTTTTTGACACGCTCTCTAAGGATACAGGCGCCAACAAAATTGTAGTAGCCCACACCGCCGATGACCAGTCAGAAGAAATCCTTCTACGATTGATTCGGGGCACAGGACGGAAAGGCTTGTCGGGGATGGCACTCCTTCGTGACGGCAGAGTGGTCAGACCTCTGCTTACAATCGAAAAAAATCGCCTCATCCAATACCTTAATGATAAAGGGATTCCCTTTGCCACTGATGCTTCAAACACTGATCGGCGCTATCTCCGCAACCGGATTCGCTTAGACCTTCTGCCCTATCTTGCCACCTTCAATCCCAATATCTCCCAGACCTTACGACAGACAGCGGCCATTCTTCAGGAGGAAGACACCCTTTTAGACACAATGGCACAAGACTGGTATTGCCGTCTCGTTAGCGAGAATACTTTAGCTGAGTTGCCAAGCGCTATTATTAAACGCACCGACTTCAATACACTTCCGATAGCCATTGCTCGCCGCATACTTGAAAAGATGCTGATTCATATGCACACAAAACCCCGATACAAGCATATCGAAAGCCTGATGGCGCTTGCATCACAAGGCAGCGGCCAAATCCACCTAAGCCATGGCTTACGAGCCATCGCTTCGACAAACGCTTTACAACTTTTCTACCCGTGGGGAAAAAAATCCTGCCGTGCACCATTAGTTAACACAGGATGTTCATTCTCCCTCCGTATCGAAGGTCCGGGTCGATATACGATTGCTGAAACCGGGGCAAGGATTCTCGTTGAATCACTGTCACAGCGAACAAATAGTGATTCAATAAAAAACGATCCCGCCGACTTTTTCGATGCGGCAAAGATCTCGTTTCCACTTACTATCCGGAATCAGCTTCCCAACGACAAACTCTGCCCCCTCGGAGGAAATTCCAATAACACCAAGAAAGTCTCGGCGATTTTAAGCGCAAAAAAAATCCCCCATCAACAAAGACACACCGTCCCCATAGCCACCTGTAATAATCAGATTATCGCCATCCTGGGATTCTGTATTGATGATCATGTCAAAATAACAGACTCCACCACCACCCTACTAAAAATCACAGTAATCACCACAGAAAGGAATTCTGCTCTTCCGCTGGCGAGATGAAAAAACAACACGTTATTAGCGAGTTCGATCAAATCAAAACATTCAGTTCCGCTCGTGGAAACAGAAGATAAATATTAACGATTCTTCACAGTAGAACAACAAGTCCTGTTTCGTCCGATTTTCTAGGAGCCTGTCGGACTTAGAGAGTCGTAGCGAAAATTCGTGAAATCGTGACCAGATATTCATGACTTTGAGGCGAATAGCAGGGCTATTTAACGAAAATTCATGGGGATATGGGCCGGTTTCACGAATTTGCAGTAGATTTATGTCTAAGTCCGACAGGCTCCTAGAGGGTATTAACAGCATTCAATTCCCGGAAAGCCTGTTCCAAACGGGTCACCATACTCACCTGGGCGGCCCGGAGCCAGACCCGCGGATCGTAATATTTCTTGTTGGGCTTATCCTCTCCTTCCGGGTTGCCGATCTGGTCCTGAAGATAACCCTCGTTCTTCTTATAGTAACCCATGATGCCGGCCCATGATGCCCACTGGGTGTCAGTGTCGATGTTCATTTTAACCACGCCGTATCTGATTGATTCTCGAATTTCCTCAGGTGATGAGCCGGATCCACCATGGAATACCAGATTGAGCGAATTGGCAGGGACACCGAATTTCTCCGAAACATACTTCTGCGAGTTATCCAAGAGGATCGGGGTTAACTGGACGTTCCCCGGCTTGTAGACCCCATGAACATTGCCGAAGGAGGCGGCGATAGTAAAACGGTGACTGATGGCATTCAGCTTTTCATAGGCATATGCCACATCTTTCGGTTGAGTATACAGCGCAGAATGATCCATCCCCGTGTTGTCGACACCGTCCTCCTCACCTCCAGTGCATCCCAACTCGACTTCTAACGTCATATCCATCTGTGCCATGCGCTTCAAGTAAGTGCTGCAGATTTCGACATTTTCCTGCAAGCTCTCTTCCGATAGATCCAGCATGTGGGAACTGAACAGCGGACTGCCGGTTTGGGTGTAATGCTTCTCACCCGCGTCCAACAACCCGTCGATCCAGGGCAGCAATTTTCTAGCGGCGTGGTCGGTATGCAAAATGACCGGCACCCTATAATGCTTGGCCACATTGTATACATGGAGAGCGCCGGAGATGGCGCCAAGGACATGAGACTGCTGGCCTTCAAGGGAAAGTCCCTTACCGGCGATAAACTGAGCGCCACCGTTCGAAAATTGAACAATGATCGCCGATCTGGCTTTAGCCGCAGCCTCAAGGGCCGCATTGATAGAATCAGTGCCAACGCAATTGACCGCAGGAAGTGCAAAGTTGTTGGCCTTACAATGAGCAAAGATCTTTTGAACATCTTCCCCGGTAACGACACCTGGTGCGACAAGATCGAGAATTTTTTCTGTCATAGTGGATTCCTTTTTTAGCTGAAAGATTGGATAAAGTAATACTCATTGAACGGGTAAGGAGGGCGCTAGATTCAACAATGTGATGATAATCCCCAGTCACAGGGAAAATAACTAACTGAAGACTTTCTCTGTTTTGTTCTATCAAAAATCGTAAACATTCAGATGATGCGCTGCTTCTAAGTTAGAAAAAATCAACAATATCAGCAACAAATAGCCACATAAATGATACAGCATTTTTGATTTCGCAACAAGAACCTTCTCGACAGACATTAACAATTGATCAGTCTTTTAACACCAGCGCCACCCGTGATTTTTCTTGCGAGATTATCAATATTAATGCTGATCAACTTGAGCAGGCATCATCCCCCCCCTCGCGCTATCCGCGTAGAGATAATTTGTCACAGCAGCTCTCATCTCTTCAATCACCTTATCTCTCAGCCATTGTGGTTTCAGTACCTCCACCTGTGATCCATGCTTTAACACCTCCATCATTATTTCAACCTCGTGAGAGACAGGGATGGTGCGAATAAGTGAACCGTCTGCCTGGACCTCTTCGATCTGGCGTTCATGCCACACCTCTTCCTTGACCCACCGTGAACGTTCCGGCGTAAACCGCAATACTACATCGAAACTCGATCGGTTCTGATAAATACCAAAGGTATTTTGCAGGAACGGTTGCCACTCTTCCCTCTCTCGAATTGTAAACTCACGATTCTCCATTGCGCAGTTGGTCATGCGACCGAGTAAAAAATCACGCCACTCAACGCGGAGATGACAAAATGCGATCAAATGCCAATTGCCCATGTAGTTGACCATATGATGTGGCTCTACAGTGCGCACCACATCATGAACTGCGGATGGCGAATGATAGTTGAAAGTAAGCAACCGTCCCTGTAACAGGGCTGAAGTAACAACCTTAAAAATGCGAGGGTCAGTGGGATTGATATTCTTCCACCTGAACGAAAAGGCATCTTCAGGATGCGCTCGTCCTGGAAGATTAGCGGCCAGCAATGAGCCAAGTCGCTTGGATACTCGCCCCAACTCATCGCCAAGTGAACCGGCGGATGCTTCGGTAATGAGTTTTTGCGAGATAAGAAGGGCAAGAAGTTCTTCTTCAGAAATACGCGTTACTGGCAGTTGAAAAGAAGGATCAGTGTAACGATACCCTTTTTTGAAAAAATCATATTCCAGGGGAACAAGGAGTCGATCACGGAAGTACTCAATACACCGCTGCCCGGTTTTAATCGTGATCTCGAATTGCTCCGCCAGATTAGATGCGTTTGGATAATGCTGTTTACGGATCTCATTGTCGAACCAGACAAATCGCTCAAGAAAAAGTTGATCGCCCATAAAGATTGTCTCCATTGGCATTGATGGCAGCCAGAGTAGTTATTCCGCTTATAGTCTGACGAAAACGAGGCCGGTGGCCATCCGGCCACTATTTTCTAAAAAATAATTCACTAGGACACTAAATGGGGTAGTGGGTCATCTATAACTGTATCCAAGAGGCTTGGTCAATAGTGACTTGGATTATAGTAAGGGGCTCGGAAAATACCAATTTACTGGATCGCGCCCGGATCTGGGTCAGATTTGGTTGCGCCGATTGAACAAAACCGCAGGCGTAGCAGCGCTACGTCGAGGATTTTGTGATTGAGTCGCGACCAAAGATGGCCCAAAGCCGGGATGCGTTATGGTAAATTGGT
>VMSU01000064.1 GCA_013792005.1 Desulfobulbaceae bacterium | reverse complement strand
CATGCGTCGTAACCCCTCTCGCCCCTGCATCATCCCTGCACGCATAAGTCTTCATTCCAGGATCCATATACACCGCATCATGCATCAGGAGGATAGTTACATCATGCTCAACAATAATTGTCCAGGCGGGTCATGTTCGTCGTGGAAAGAAGTTTTTGTCGAATGTATTGTTGTGATAACAGGAGGTTATTGATGAAATTAGATAAGTATTATGTCCAAGATAAGGCCGAGATTAAGGTCGACGGGAAGGTTCATGAGTTTCCTGTTATCGTGGGAGAGGAAGGAGAGAGGGCCATTGATATCAGCAGGCTTCGGGCGCTGACGGGGTATGTCACCCTGGATTATGGCTATATGAATACGGGATCATGTGCCAGCACAATCACCTATCTGGATGGAGATAAGGGTGTTCTCAACTACCGGGGGTACTCGATCGAGGACCTAGCAGAAAAATGTACTTTTGTTGAAGTCGCCTTTCTCTTGGTCCATGGTAGTTTGCCGACAATTAGTGAGTTGAAGAATTTTTCCGGAATGTTGAATAAATACGCCTTAGTCCATGAGGATATGGTTCATTTTTTCGATCGGTTTCCTCAAGGATCTCCTCCGATGTCGATTCTGTCCTCCATGGTTAACTCTCTGTGCGTATTTTATCCTGAGATGATCAATGATCCGATGCTTAAAATTGATAGGATGACGGCGCGCTTGATCTCCAAGGTTCGGACCATTGCCGCCTTTTCGTATAAAAAGGCTATGGGGCAGCCCCTGGTGTATCCACGGCACGATTACTCCTACTGTGCCAACTTCCTCAACATGATGTTCAATTCGTCGGTCTCTCCGTATGAGGTCAATCCAATTGTTGTCGACGCCTTGAATAAACTGTTGATCCTGCATGGCGATCACGAACAGAACTGCTCTACCTCGACAGTGCGGTTAGTCGGAAGCGCCCATGTTAACCTCTACGCTTCAATTTCGGCGGGGATCAGCGCTCTATGGGGGCCTCTGCATGGCGGAGCCAATCAGGCGGTTATCGAGATGCTTGAGCAGATCCATAGGGAAGGCGGTAATTATCGGAAATATATTGATAAAGCCAAGGATCCTAATGATCCGTTCCGTTTGGTCGGTTTTGGTCACCGGGTCTATAAAAATCACGATCCCAGGGCTCGGATTATCAAGAAGGCTTGCGATGATGTGCTTCAGGCCCTTCGCATCAATGATCCGCTGTTGGATCTGGCTAAGGAGATCGAGGCCGTCGCCTTGACTGATTCTTATTTTGTTGAGCGTCGATTGTATCCGAATGTCGATTTCTATAGTGGCATTATCTATAAGGCCATTGGTATTCCAAAGGATATGTTCACCGTCATGTTTGCCTTGGGGCGGTTGCCTGGTTGGATTGCTCATTGGAAAGAGATGTGGGATGACGATAATTGGAAGATCGGTAGGCCCCGTCAGATTTATGTCGGACCAGTGTCCCGGCCATTTGTTCCCATGGAGGAGCGCGGCGATTGAGCAAGAAATAGCTATGCTATAGTAGATAAGCGGAGCGCATTCACCTTCCTACTTTGAGTAGCTATTTTTTTTGTAACTGTTCAGGTTGTCGGTTTACGGTTAATAGTTGACGGTGATTGGGGCCTGCCAATGGCTGAGTTGAGTATCATGCGATGATTTATGACAAACCATGATTCTTTTAACCGTAAACCGATAAGTGATTACCGCTAACCTGTGCAGTTACTTTTTTTAAAGGTATTGCCGTGGTGTGCCGATAAGAAACATATCCGTTACCATCTCCACGCGTTGTCCATGAAGGACAGCGCTCATTCAGTCATGGATGATTATTTCTTGGGCGACGTTTCGACCAGATAACCATGTCATCTTCTCTCAGCATCAACTCCCTTATTGCTCAATTGACTCCGGGAATCATTCTCCCGTCGTCCCGGCAGCCGACTGCCATTCCCGCAGGGAGTGTGCCGGAATCCGGGGTGGTCTTTGTTCGCCAACAAGGGCAGCCAGGTTCAGCGGAAAATCAGCCTCGTCTTGTCTATACTCGAAAGGAGGCCTCTGGCGCGCTCCAAAATCGGGTGGCCGAAGACGAGCCGGGCAGTAAGGCCGAAGCGAACGAAACTTTGAGTCCCTCAGTTGATGACGCCGATGCTGAGAGCAACGCATCTTCCCCCGCAGAGACCAAAAAAAAATCAAGTGGGGAGCT
This sequence comes from Desulfobulbaceae bacterium, assembly GCA_013792005.1. Taxonomy (NCBI): domain Bacteria; kingdom Pseudomonadati; phylum Thermodesulfobacteriota; class Desulfobulbia; order Desulfobulbales; family Desulfobulbaceae; species Desulfobulbaceae bacterium. The sequence continues at coordinate 5,953 of VMSU01000064.1, read as the reverse complement.
GCTCTCCAAGGCTGAAATGGCAGTTGTGAGTGAACTGAAGCAGGCGGATCAGGCGGTGCGGGCGCATGAAATGGCCCATCTGGCTGCGGCCGGTGGATTTGCCCGAGGCGGAGCGACCTTTAGTTACCAGCGGGGACCTGATGGTCAGAATTATGCGGTGGGTGGCGAAGTTCAGATTGATACCGGGAAAGAGGCGACGCCTGAGGCTACTATCGTTAAGATGCAGATCGTCAGGCAAGCGGCTTTGGCTCCAGCTGATCCGTCTCCTCAGGATCAACGAGTTGCCTCCTATGCCACTTTGCAGATATCGGAGGCATCAAGGGAGCTTTTCTCCTCTCGCTCTTCCCGGGAGGTTCAACCGCAGCCGTTGGGAAATTCCGTAACGGAAGACGAGACCTCGCGCGATATTTATCAAAGGGCAGGGAGGGACATTGGCCAAGGTGATAATGGATCTGATAGCCCCTCGGTAAAAAAGGCCTTCTTCGCTTATTCTACGCCTAAACCATCCCCGTTTGACCAGGAAAAATCCGTTATCGATCGCATCGTCTGATCTCCCTGTGGGTAATACTCTGAGCCAACTCTTCGGCAGTCTTGACTATCCCCTGAGCCTGTGCTAGATATACCTGCTGTTCTGGGTCATGTGAGAGGTCTTCGCGTTTATTGATAAACGTGTTCTTTGACAGGGCCAGCCTCTGTGGTTTCTCCTTTCCTTGACTTTATTCTAGACGATTGAGCACAAGATGTATTTTATTGCTCTTTCTGATGTGGTGATGGCAATGCGTACAAATATCGTTCATAGTGGCGCCGGCGAACTGACATATGAGATTCGTAATATCGTTACCGTCGGTGAAAAACTTCAGAAACTTGGAATGCGTACCTATTGGGAAAATATTGGCGATCCGATTGCCAAAGGTGAGCATATCCCGCAGTGGATGAAGGATATCGTTATCGATCTGGCCCAGCAGGACTCGACCTATGGGTACTCCCCGACCAAGGGGATTCTGGCGACCAGGGAGTTTATTGCTGAGCGAACTAATAAGCGGGGTGGCGCTCAGATTACCCCGGAAGATATTATTTTCTTCAACGGCTTGGGTGATGCGATCAGCAAGATTTATGGATTCATGCGACCCACAGCCCGGGTGGTGATGCCGACCCCGAGTTATACCACCCACTCTTCGGCCGAAGCAGCTCATGCCGGAGATAGGCCGGTAACGTATCTCCTTGATCCTAATAATCACTGGTATCCTGACCTGGACGACCTGGAGAAGCGGATCAAGTACAACCCCGCTGTGGCGGCGATCTTGATCATCAATCCAGATAACCCTACCGGCGCGGTGTACTCCGAGTCAATCCTCGGGGGGATTATCCGTTTGGCCAAGAAGTATAACTTGTTCGTGATTTGTGACGAGGTGTACCTTAATATCGTCTATAACGGTTTTAAAACCCTGCCAATTTCTGATCTTATCGAGGATGTGCCGGCGATTGCCATGCGCGGGATGTCGAAGGAGATGCCGTGGCCCGGTGGTCGCTGTGGGTGGATCGAGGTCTATAACGGGCACCGCAAGCCGATGTTTGAAAAGTATGTCCAATCGATCCTGAATGCCAAGATGCTTGAGGTGTGCTCGACCACCTTGCCTCAGGCTGTATTGCCGCGGCTGATGTCGCATCCGGAATATGATAATTACCTGCAGGAGAGGATTGATCGGTATGAAAAGTATTCCAATATCGCTTACGATTACCTGAAGGACGTTGACGGGGTTTTGGTAAATCGGACTAACGGTGCATTCTATATGAGCGTGGTTTTTGAGGAGGGACGTTTGACCAGGAATCAGACTCTGCCGATTTCTAACCCCGAAGTCCGTAAGCAGGTTGAGATTCTGGTCAATCCTGAAGGGGTGTCGCTGGATAAGCGTTTTGTTTACTATATGCTGGGTGCGACCGGAGTGTGCACGGTGCCGCTTAGTTCTTTTGCCACTGAGCTTCAGGGGTTGCGGGTGACACTGCTCGAAAAGGACGAGAGTGTGTTCAGGCAGATATTCGAGGCGATTGCCGATTCGATCCGCAAGTATCTGGCTTCCTGATCGTTTTTAATTCAGATACTTTATCTTTCAGTTCATAAAAAAAGCCGCCTGTAAAAAGGCGGCTTTTTTTGTTGAATGGAGTCCAAATTGCCTCTGATCCAACAGGCAACAACAATCTGTCGTGCTCCTGCTGCTAGCTGCGGAGTAATCGCAACAGATCCTGGTAGATTTCGTCAGCAGTGGTAATGGATTTTGAGTTGGCTTGAAATGCCCTTTGAGTCATTACCAGATTGGTCATCTCCCTACCGAGATCCACATTGGACATCTCAAGAGTGTTGTTGGTGACTCGGCCCAACCCTCCAAATCCTGGTGTGCCCAAGGTGGCAAGTCCTGATTCGTTGGTAGCGGCAAAGGAGTTGCCTCCCACAGTCTTTAACCCTTGGAGGCTGTTGAAGTTGGCCAGGACCAACTGTGCCTGTTTAATATCCGGTCCGTTTGAGTATTGGCCGAAGATGTTGCCCTGTTCGTCAAGTCGAAGCGCTTGCAGGAGGCCTCTGTCGGTGCCGTTCTGTCTTTGGTAGATGATTGCCGATGGACTGGCGTAACTGGTGGTTGTCAGTGAGTTGCCAAGGTACCGGCTCTCTGCCGATACGATAAATTCTGCCCCTTGACTGCCGAAAATTTCAGCGATGTCTGTGGCCGTTGCCGGTGTCGCTCCGGTGGCATTGGCATAGCTAAGGGAATCAATCGCCAGTTGACTTGCGCCCACTTCTGTGTCTGTCAGGGTGAGCGTGCCGTTGATGATTTCTGCTTTGCATGCGAACTGATTTTGTAAGCCAAAGAGCAAGTCTTCAATAGATTGGGTGAAATCGACGGAGTAGGAGTAATCTTGCGGCGTGCCATCGCCCGATCGACCTTGAAATCTAATGATGTCGCCATCTTTGACTTTATTGCCCTGGGAATCGAAGATGGAGTCCCAGGACGAGGAAGCATTGATCGGTTGTGAGGCGTTAGCGGAGGAGAAGGAAGGGGTGGGGCTGTTTACTACCTGTGGTCTAGGGGTGTTGCCGAAATTGATGACGGAGGTGTCGTTGATTGCAGCCCCGCCCAAGTTATAGTCAAAATTGAAGTAGGATTCTCCTCTGGGGAGAGTCAGCATTGAGGTTGGGTCCGGAACGACATTGCCATCAGGAGGAATATCCCAGCACTCGATATTGTTCAGCTCTCCGGTGGTGCTGAAATGAAGAATTCCGTACAGCAGGGCGCCTGCGCCCTTGTCCGAGGCGCTGCTGTAACGGGAGGCGCTGCCGTTAACCAGCCTTTGATCCAGAGAGGGTTGGCAGGTCACCAGAAACTCTTTTTCGTTTAGATTGGCGGTGCTGTCAAAGTAGATATTCAGGTAGTCGGATAGAGAGTTTGCTGATGTAGGTCCAGGATCAGAACCGTAAATTTTTATTGATGTCGAGTATTCATAGCTGTCAGCAGGAATGGGGGACGAACTATTTCTGCCGTCCCAACTGGAGAATAATGGGGTGTTGACACTCTCGCTCAGCTCTGGATTGTCCTCCAGGTTGATTGAGAGATTTACCTGAGTCGTTGCCGATTGGGGAGATGTCTTCTTGATCAGAATATCGCTGACCACAGTCGGCGATACTGTGCTGGAGCTGAGGTTATAACCTTGGACATATTGTCCGACTGGTGAAGTCAGGTTATAGGCGTTTGGCTCTGGTCCGAGGGTGGGGGTGAGCGTAAATTCGCCATTGCGGGTATATCTGTCTGCCGCTAGGGCGTCGGGATCTCTCATTACAAAAAAGCCTGCCCCGCTGAGAGCCATGTCTGTTGACTTGCTGGTATTTTCGAGTGACCCGGCAGCGAAAGAGGCGCCAATGGAGTTGAGCTGGACTCCACGCCCTACCAACACTGAGCCCATGGCAGTATCCAACCTGTCGGCGAAGGTGGCCTGACCAGCCTTAAAGGCGCTGGTGTTGACATTGGCGACATTGTTGGCAGTGACATTGAGCTGGTGGCTCATGGCATTAACGCCGCTGATGCCGTTGTAAAAGGATGTGAGAAAGTCCATTGCGTGCCTCGCCTGGTGTGCAGAGATGATATGGGTTTGACTAGGTATTGTTTGCAACGAGTATGCCATGCCTTGTTGAAGTGTATTTGTCGTGTTTTGTCGGCATGTTATCGTTGTTTTGTGGTGTCTGGAGGTGGGAATTTTTTTCCCTGGCTGCAGGTGTCGGATGTGACCTTTCTTTTTCCCCTCCCTTTCCTTGACAACCCCTGGAACACTACTTACTATTGCTGACTATTACAGGGGTTGATCCCGTAAAATCCTTGTCAATCGGGATCTTAGCGTAAGTGACAGGGGAGAGTGTCCTGTGGCAAAAATGATGAGCAACGGAGGAATGGGTGGTAGGACATAAAGGGAAGAAAGCGGCAGTCTCAGAGGCCGCGCCGGAAGTAATGGCAGATATCGGTGAAGGTGAAGAGGCTGCAGGTGTTGAGACTGACGCGGCGGCAGATGAAACTTCTCAGATGATAGCCGCTCTTGATGCCGAGAAACAAGAGGCTAACGATAAACTGTTGCGCCTGGCCGCTGAGTTTGAGAATTACAAGAAGCGGATGATCAGGGAGCGAGAGACGGCGATTAAGTATGCCGAAGAGGGGTTGCTCAAGGAACTCCTGCCTACCCTTGATAATCTGGAGCGAGCCCTGGCTCATCAGAATAGCGGCGATGATATCAATGTCCTGCGGGAAGGGGTTGGCATGACCATGAAGGTGCTGATGAGCGCTACCGCCAAGTTCGGCCTGGTTGCCATCGAGAGCGTGGGTCAGCCGTTTGACCCGAATGTGCACGAGGCCCTGGCAATGGAAGAGAGTGATGAGGTTCCCCCTCAGGCTGTGATCCGTGAGTTTGAGAAGGGGTATTATTATAAGGATCGTTTGCTCCGCGCAGCTAAGGTTGCGGTGGCGAAGGCCCGCGAATAAGGCCTGGTGGTATTGACGAAGACTGCCTTTCGGCAGGATTGATATGATTCAAATTTTACGTTTTTGATAAGGAGAAAGATATGGGAAAGATTATTGGCATTGACCTGGGAACCACCAACTCCTGCGTCTCAATTATGGAAGGCGGGGACCCTCAGGTTATCACGAATTCAGAAGGAAATCGGACGACACCCTCGATTGTCGCTTTTTCTGCAAACAATGAGCGTCTGGTTGGTCAGGTTGCTAAACGGCAGGCTGTGACCAACCCTACCAAGACCTTGTTTGCCATCAAACGGTTGATCGGTCGGAAATTTACCGATAAAGAGGTTGCCAAGAGCATTGAACTCAGTCCTTTCAAGATCGTTAAGGGCAGCCAAGGCGATGCCGAGGTGGAGGTCGATGGTAAGAAATATACCGCGGCTGAAATTTCAGCCATGATTCTGGGCAAGATGAAGCAGACTGCCGAGGAGTATCTTGGCGAAACGGTTACCGAGGCAGTAATCACCGTGCCTGCTTATTTTAACGACAGTCAGCGCCAGGCAACCAAAGATGCCGGTAGGGTCGCCGGTCTTGATGTGAAACGGATTATCAATGAGCCGACTGCTGCGGCCTTGGCCTATGGTCTCGACAAGAAGCATGAGGAGAAGATCGCGGTGTTTGACTTGGGCGGTGGTACCTTCGATGTCTCTGTTCTTGAGATCGGCGATGGTGTTTTTGAGGTCAAATCAACCAACGGCGACACCTTCCTTGGCGGCGAAGATTTCGATATGCGGGTGGTTAACTGGTTGGCGGACGAGTTTAAACGCGATAATGGCATCGACCTTCGAAGTGACAATATGGCCTTGCAACGGTTGAAGGAAGAGGCGGAAAAGGCCAAGAAGGAGCTGTCGACCACCATGGAGACCGATATCAATCTCCCCTTTATCACTGCCGATGCCTCT
>VMSU01000063.1 GCA_013792005.1 Desulfobulbaceae bacterium | reverse complement strand
TAAGCAAAAATGGTATGTTTCTTGGTTCTATTACAGGATATGGCCAATCATAACGGTTTCCCAAATTTGGGGACGGGCAGTGATTTTTCTGTGTATTGTGAAATGGGTACTGATTCGATTAATTTCCACCCCGTACCGGCCAAATATAGTTGCTGTTGATTTTAGCGTTGTTTGAGGTCACGGAACCGTCGTTGAAATCCACGCCCCAGGCGTTGCTCTTATTTGCAATTGATGTCGAGGAAGACCAGTAATAGTTAGATTGAACGGTTGAAAAAGGATTGTTGTTAGACCATTGTGTTGTTCCTGCCGTATTGGTAAGGGCCGGGCTGGTATACTCTAAACTCACGAGACTTATCAATTCAGCCCGGCTCGGCAGCCTCCAGTTTCCTGCCACCGAATTATCGTTCAGTCCGCACGCGCCGCTGGCTAGGTTGTTGCTCCATGTCAGGGCATTAGTCCACGTTAGGGTGCCCAAGGACTTGGGAATTTCACCCACTGTCGCTGTACAGTTGGCGTTCTTCAACCAGATCAGGCTGGTTAGGTTATCGGTTACCGTGCCATTACCGTTATCGGTAAACCGGGGATTCGGCCATGCTACCCCAGGTTTTAGCGCCCCGTCCTGACCGGTGTTGGAGCAACTGATCGTCGCTCCAGAGGCATCGTAGCAGGTGGCCTGGCCGGTTTTAGGAACCTTGGCCGAAAGGGAAGTGCCAGCCTGCAACCCCCAGGTGCTGTCAGTCCGGAGGCTCCAGTAGTTCTTGCCGGCGGAGACATCGCTAGGGCGAGCGCCATTGATGTTGTCTGCCGTGGGTACTTTGGTCAGAACTTCAGCCAGAGTGCGGCTTGATGATGCCGGAGCGGCAATAGGTTCAGTAAAGGCTCCGGTTCTAGTCTGGGCCGGTGCCCCAGTGGCAAGTTGGTTATAGATGCCAGTGATCGTTGGCATGGCGCTGGTCGCACTTGAGGGTAATGCCGGTGAGTCGAGGTTGCCAGCCAGGGCCGTTCCTGCCATGAATCCCATGGCCGTTAGGGTACAACCAAATATTTTTTTCATGGTATCCCTCCAAAGTTGAGTCAAAAGACTTACCCAGAAGTGTACGGATAGGTCTCTGATGGGTGTAAGGTCTTTCCCGCGCGAAAATTTTGTATTATTGAACAAAAATTGTCACGAGTCAACGAGAAAGAGACTCATCTATTTCTCGCCGGAATGGGGTTTTTACGCGAAAATGGGTAATTTTACCCGTTCAATAAAACAGCATTTGGTCGTAGTATTCCTTGAGGGGGTGTTGAACGGAATTTTTCTACGTTAGTTTTGTTGTTACTGGTTGGGATTGTTGATCAGGTACAAGAGCGGATTATCAATTTTTTCGCACACCTGCTTGGCTGGTGGACGGAAATGATACTGAAACTTTTGGGTAGTGGGGCGCTGAAGGCGAATGATTATTTAATTAAAATTAACAGCAATATTTGAGCCAGTGAGCAAGGAGATGTTCTATTATTATTGGTATGGTGGTGGTCTTGATTTCTGTTGGCGGCAAATCGCGCCGGTAATTATGTTTTACGATGTCTTTGGGTGTTTGTGATTTTTAAAACCGATCATCATTCAGGTGTTTGCCATCTCCAATTGGGATGTTACGCCAAGGCTTATATTATTAGGTTTGTTCGGATAGTGCTTGATTGGACAAAAATGAATATATGTCGGGGTGGCTGCGCGCAGCGCATTATCATTGCCCTGACAGATGTTTACTTAACTGAGGCTAGGCGTTTCAATTCGGCGATGATTGTCGCATAATTGTCCTGGCTGAAGACCGCCGATCCTGCCACAAAGATATTGGCCCCGGCCTGGGCAATCGCACAGATGGTGGCCGGGCTGACCCCGCCATCAATCTCGATTCCTGTATGCAAACCTCGTTGGTCAATCATTGCTTTTAATGCTCTTACCTTGTCGATGGCGCTGGGGATGAATTTCTGGCCGCCGAATCCAGGGTTGACACTCATCAGCATCACCAGATCCAGGTCATCCAGGATATAGTCCAGGGTGGTGAGAGGGGTGGCGGGATTAAGGACCGCTCCGGCTTTCTTGCCGAGTTTTTTTATCGCATCGATGGTGCGATGGAGATGATGGCAGGCTTCAACGTGCACTGTGATCCAATCGGCGCCAGCTTCGGCAAAGGCCTCAATATATTGGTCAGGATTGGAGATCATCAGGTGGACGTCAAGCGGAGCCTTGGTGATCTTGCGGACTGCATCGACCACCAAGGGTCCGATAGTGATGTTGGGGACAAAGTGGCCATCCATGACGTCAATATGGATAACATCGGCGCCATCGGCGACCACTTGGCTTATCTCTTCGCCTAGGCGAGTGAAATCGGCTGATAGGATGGAAGGGGCGATCATCAGATGCTGCATGGAGTCTCCTTGGCTTGTAACAAGTGAGGTGTTTTGTAACTCAGTCGGGTTTGTATGTTGGTTGTAAGTTTGGGGTGTCGGGTTACGCTTTGCTAACCCGACCTACATCTACGATCGTAAACGTTCACCGGGCACCCCATCTGCTTTGTCAGCGGCCTGCTCATGTGCAACTAGCACACTTCGCAGGCCGCTTTCGCGCATCTGGGGCACCCGGTAAACGTTTACAGCTTACAGTCCGGTGAAATCCGCACATTCAACGCTTCTGGTGAACGATTACCTACGATCTACGGATAAGGCCCAAAAATTATTCGGCGCCGGCCTTGACTTCGACGTAATGTTCCAGTTGGATGTACTTGGCTGCCGCTTTCATTACATCGTCGGCAGTGACCTGTCCAATGGCCTTGGCGTATTGGTTGCCGAAATCCTGGCTCAGGCCATAGGTTTCGCTCAAGGCCATATCCAAGGCCTGGGCGCCATTGGTTTGCAGGCTAAGGTCGTAGTGGCCGAGGATGAGATTTTTAGCCTTGTCCAGTTCTTCATTGGAGATTGGGGTGGAGCGGATTTTTTCCAGCTCACGCCAGACTGAGTCAATGGCCTCCTGCTTCTTGTCAGGGCTGGTGCCGATATAGATGCCAAATGATCCAGTGTCAAGGCCTATCAGATTGAATGATGATAGGCTGTAGGCCAGACTCTGCTTGTCACGTAATTGGGAAAAAAGTCTGCCGCTTTGTCCGCTCAGTACGGTGTCGACGACTTCCAGGGCGAAGCGGTCAGGGCTGGTCAAGGTGGTTCCGAGGAAACCGATGATGATATGGGTTTGTTCTTTTTCTCTGGGGAGTGAAGAGATCTGTGGTGTCTCAGGCGGAGTTGGAGCGATGACAGTTGCTCTGTCCCAGCCGGAACCACTTTTGTGCCAGTTTCCGAAGAGGCGAACCACCTGGTCATGCACATCCTTGGCCTTGACGTCGCCAGCGACGGAGAGCACCAAAGAATCTGGTTGAGCGTGGCGTTGATAAAGGTGGTACAGGTCCTCGGCGGTTAGCGAGGAAAGCGACTTTTCCGTGCCTAAGGTGTTTAAGGCATAGGGATGTTTCTGAAACAAGACCTGGTTGAATTGCTGAAAGGCCATGGCAGCCAGGGAGTCCTGCTGTTGTTTTAGGGCAGCCAGTCGCTCGGGTTGGATCTTGCGCGCCTCTTCAGAATCAAAGGCCGGGGTGATTACGACATCGCGAACCAGCTCCAGTCCGTCATCGAAAAAACGTGACAGAAATCCGGCTTTTATTCCGAAAGTGTTTTTGCCATTGAACCCGGAAATCTCTCCTGCCATGTCGGCAATTTTTACCGATAGCTCTCGGGAGTTCATGTGTTTGGTCCCCTTGGGCAAGAGGTCGGCGATAAAGGCGAAGGCCCCATTGGTATCAAGGGTTTCACCCATCAGTCCGCCCGGAAAGACGGCCTGGATGGCAACAGTTGGCACTTGAGGTTCTTCGCGCACCAGCAAAGTGATGCCGTTGTCCAATTTAAATCGATGGACATTGCCAAGATAGGAGGGCGTCAGGGAGCTGGGGATGCTGTTGAGGGCCGCTTTCTCCGCCCGTTTTGCCATTTGGCGCAACTCTTCTCTGTTGAGAGTGATATTGGCTCCCTTGGGGGTTAAATATCCGGCAATCAGATGGTGGACATCACAGTACTTTTGGGTTACCCGTTTGATGTCGTCCAGGGTGACTGAGCGAATTTTTTCCAGGTACTCGTCTTCTCTCGGGTCGCCGGCCAAGGCCTCAAACGAACCCAAGACTCGGGCCTGTCCTTCGACTTTCTCCAGATTAAAGACAAAGTCACTTTCGAGGGAGTGCTTGATCCGCTCAAGTTCCTGTTCATCAACGGCGATGTATTTCAGTTTGAAGATCTCGGTGAGGCTTGCTTCGATGGACTCTTTGATCTTGCTTTGATCCAAGGTGGCGGTAATTTCGAGCAGGCCGGGATATTTGGGCGTGAAGGATGATGCCCGGATGTTGTACACTAACCCAGTATCGTCTCGAAGGTGTTGATAGAGGCGCGAGGTGTTGCCGTGGCCGATGATGCCAGCGAGGACATCCAAGGCTGGGGTGTCAGGGTCATGAAAAGCGGGAATGGGAAAGAGCAACGCCATTTGTGCCTGGTTGACCTGACCCTCTTGGTTGAACACTTTAGGGCCGTCTACCGGCGGCTCTTCAGCGACCTCCTGAGTATCCATGCTGTGGTTTGGCAGGTCGGAAAAGAGATCGTTAACCTTGTTGATTACACCTTCAAATTTTACATCACCGACTATCACCACCGTAAAGTTTTCTGGTTGATAGTGTTTGGCCATATAGCTCAAAATATCGTCACGGGTGAACGATGAAACGCTTTCCCTGGTGCCAATAACTGGCAGGCGGTAGGGATGGCGACTGTATGCATTATTCATCATTGCATCAAAAAACACCACATCTGGCCGATCGTTACGCATCCCGATTTCTTCAAGAACAACTTTTTTTTCCCGCTCCAATTCACCTGCGTCAAAGACCGAGTTGCGCACGGCATCGGTCAATACGTTAAGGGAGTTGCTCCAGTAGCGGGCGGGTAGCGTGGCATGATAGACGGTATATTCAAATGAAGTGTAGGCGTTGATCTGTCCGCCCTTTTCCTCGATGGCTGCAGCGACGGCCCCAGGCCCCAGGTTCTTGGTGCCTTTGAAGATCATGTGTTCGATCAGATGGGTGATTCCGCCTTCTGTTGGGCCTTCATAGATACTGCCGGCCTTGACCCAGATCTGGACTGTGGCGACCTTGGATCCTGGTACTTCCTTGACCAGGACGGTTAGGCCGTTTTCCAGGGTGTCTTTATAAAGGTGGGGCTTGAGGAGTTTGGCGTGCAGTGCGGTGGGTGTCATAAGCCATACAAGAGAGAGGATGAGAAAAAGGGGTTGTTTCATGGTAGTCGCGAGGGCTCCAGGGACTGGGATAGCTGAGCATAATATTGTATTCTTACCAGATACATTCAAGAAAACCAATCAAATCAAATCGGAATCTTTCCCATTCTGTCTGATGATGAAAATTATTAATCCCAGAGCAACCATGCCGACACTTAGAATCTGGCCCATGGTTAGAGCCCCAATAAACCCGATATGGGGATCGGGTTCCCTGAAACGCTCGACTAAAATTCGGAACAGGCCATAGATGATGAGAAAAAGACTGAGCATCTGGCCGTTGGCGTGAGGCCGGTCCTTGGCCTTCCACAGGATAATGAAAAGTATTACCCCTTCCAACAGGCACTCGTATATCTGGGAAGGATGACGGGGGTATGGACCGCCTTCAGGGAAGATCATCGCCCAGGGCATAGTGGTCTCCCTGCCAAACAGTTCACCGTTGATGAAATTGCCGATCCGGCCTAATCCTAGTCCGATGGGGATGGTGACCACATAAATATCCGCCGACCGCCAGAAGCTGAGTCCTCGGCTTCGGCAGAACCATATCCCGCCTACGATGGTGCCGATCATTGCCCCATGAAAGGACATTCCTCCCTGCCAGGTGGCCAGGATCTCGGAGGGATGTTCGAGGTAGTAGCTAAAATTATAAAACAAAACATAGCCAAGACGTCCTCCCAGAATTAGACTGAGCATCAGGGTAAAATTAAGATTTTCGAAATGGCGGGCAAGTTCGGTGTCACGGCGTTGTTGTATTTGCCTTTGCACCAGCCAGTACGTAGCCATGAAGCCTAAGACATACATCAGGCCATACCAACGAATTTGCACTGGACCAAGGCTAATGATGGCCGGGTCTATCTGTGGAAAGGGTAACATTATTTACTTCCTATGAATATTCATCTTATTGCATTTAATTGCCGTTATTCGCATTCCTGCCTGGCCCTTTTTTATGTCCGCAATGAACTGGAGCGGCATCTTCCTGAGACACGGACAGCCCTGCATCAGTTTACCATCAATGATCCTTACTTCGAAACGTTGCTCAGCATTACCGGCAGTCAGGCAGATGCCTGGTTTTTTTCGGTCTATATCTGGAACGCATCCTACCTCTTGCGGCTGCTGCCTGATCTTCATCGGGTAGCCCCGATGGTTCCAATCGTCTTGGGAGGGCCGCAAGCATCGGCGCTTCGCGAGAAGCTCTTTTTCCTGCCCACCGTGGTTCATAACGAGATCGAGGGGGTTGACCGCAGTTTTTACCGTGATTTGGAACAGGGGCGGTTGCAGGGTGAGTACTGGAGCGCTCCGGGGCAAGCCTTTCCCTCTCCATATAAACAAGATGATTTTCAGAGCCAACTTAAAAATAGAAATATTTACTATGAAGCCTCCAGGGGGTGTCCATTTTTCTGTGCCTATTGCCTGTCGTCATTGAGTCGGGGGGTGGTTGCCAAGGATCTTGATCTGGTAAAGGCAGAACTTCTTGCTATCCTTCAGCACCGTCCGTCGATGATCCGTTTTGTCGACCGCACCTTTAACGCCGATCCCATACGGACCTTGACCATTTGGCGGTTTCTTCAGGAAAATGCCCCACCCGGTTGTAGCTTCCATTTCGAAATTGCGCCAGATCTCTTCTCCGAGGAGATGTTCGGATTTCTGGCAGGAGTTGAGGAGGGGATGTTTCAGTTTGAGATCGGTATCCAATCAACTAGCCTTGAGACGCTTAAGGCGATCAACCGGAAGATGGATGTGGATAAGGCCATGGTGGTGATTCGTCGTCTGAAGACATTGGGGGTAATTCATCTTCATGCCGATCTTATTCTCGGTCTGCCGATGGAAGATGAATTCCGTTTTGGCCAGTCGGTGCGTGAGGTGTTGGCGGTTCAGCCTCACTACCTGCAGATGGGATTGTTAAAAATTTTGCCTGACACTGCTATTGCCCGGCAGGTGGCTGAGTATGGCATTGTTGCCTGCCAGGAACCGCCATATCAGGTGATGGCTACCCGCTGGCTGGATCACCAGGCACTCTCACGGTTGTATTGGTTGGGTGAGTGTCTGGAGGCGTTTTATAACAAGCGATATTTCAAGACCTTCTTTTCGTATCTCATCCCTACTGAAGGAGATATTTTTTCTTGGTTTCAAGGACTTTCCGCATTATGTGCCCGGAAGGGATTTTATTCGTTGTCTAAAACCCAAGGGTTCATGAACGAGATCCTGTTTCACTATATTCAGGGACATGAACAGGCCCCCCTACTCCGCGAGTTTCTGATCTTTGATTGGCTCTCGTGCGGACACCGTTTTCTCCCTGAGGTCTTTGATGAAGATCTTGCAGCCCCCAAAGAGTATCTGTGGCTGCATGCTGCCGAAGCCATAGACGGGCTTTACATTGCCAAGGAACGGAATTACTTTTTTAAACGCGGGGTGTTCTACAGATTCTCCAAAGCGGTCTTAACTCATTGTGGCTTTTTTGAACACGAGAGTGATGGAGTTCTTGGGTTCATTACGGAGCATAAATGCCCCGTGACCACAGTGGTTGCCGTCCCGGTTGTTCGATAGCTCAATAATGATGGCGTCGCAAAAAGTCCGATCTACTGCGTTGCAGCATATTTTTGCTCATTCGGCACACCATATGTGTGGCCTCATTCACAAAAACACCCTGCGCCTCGGAGTCTCTCTTCGATCGCTTACCTGTATATCGGCCCTTTTGCTTAGCCATCCCGTGATTTTTTGCGAGATTATCAATAATAATTTAAATAGATCTACAACTTTTTTCTCATTGCCCGCCACACCGTTGCTCCCGCACTTCTTCTGGTGATGTGCGGTTTCATTTTCTCGGGGTAAATTATGCAATTTTTCATATCGTGGCTTTCTGAATCGTGGGACATCCTGCTTGATTCTGCGCCTTACGTCGTTATCGGACTGGCTCTTGGCGGTTTGCTCAAGATGTTTCTTTCAACGGATTTTGTGGCCCATCACTTAGGTCGGGGCAGGTTCTCCTCAGTGTTGAAGGCAGCCCTTTTCGGTATCCCATTGCCTCTCTGCTCCTGCGGGGTGTTGCCTGCTGCTGCGGCACTTAAGCGACAAGGTGCCAATAATGGGGCCGTTACTGCCTTCATGATCTCCACGCCGGAGTCCGGGGTCGACTCGATTGCCATTTCATACGCCCTGCTCGATCCCATTATGACGGTGGCTCGTCCTGTTGCCGCTTTTGTCAGCGCCTTAGTAGCCGGTTTTTTGGAGAATGTGTTTAATCCCCCCCGTCCACAGCTGGTTATGTTTTCCGGCATCTCTTGTCCTGTGGATGAGTGTTGTGATGACTTGAACTGTCACCCGGACCTTCATCGATACCATCATGGTCTGGGAAAAAAGATTGTCGCCGGCCTTCGTTATGCCGCCATCGATATCTGGGGTGATTTGGCAGGGTGGTTCCTGCTTGGGGTGATCTTGGCCGGGCTGATAACTGCGAGCGTGCCGGAGCCGGTGATGACCTCGTACTTAGGCGGCGGCTTGGCAGCTATGCTTCTTATGCTCCTCTTCTCCATGCCGCTCTATATCTGTGCCTCGTCATCAACACCGATTGCCGCTGCGCTGATCTTGAAAGGCGTCAGCCCCGGGGTGGCGCTGGTCTTTTTGCTGGCCGGTCCGGCTACCAATATCGCTTCGCTTACCGTGTTGGCGGGACTCCTCGGTAAGCGGGCAGCCGCACTGTACCTGATTTCGATTGCCTGTGTCAGTGTTCTCTGCGGCATGACGGTAGATTGGCTCTATCTGGTCATGGGTATAAAAGCCCAGGCGGTGGTCGGTCAAGCAGCTGAAATCATGCCTGAAGGGCTGCAATGGCTTGCTGTGATTGTGTTGTTGTGTTTTTCGGTCAGGCCGTTGAGCCGACTATTGTGGCGGAGGAAGAATAAGCAGATAGGACATGACTAGACTAAGTGAGGCCGGCTTAGTTGGCAGGTCAATCGTTTGTGGTCACATGGCAGCGCTCAATCCTTGGTCGCTACCACGTGATCACTGAGAGGGGAGTCGTTGATTACTTGCTCCGGGCCGCTTTGAGCTTTTCAGCCCAGGAGGGGAGGATGTCGACGATGCCTTGGGCTGGCCGGCTGCTACAGGTGTCGAGGACATACGCGCAGAGTAGAGGGAAGATGATACTGTACTCGCCCCAGACTTGGACCAGCTTGTCTTCGTCCGAGGATTGATATTTACCCCAGGTGACTGCCTCGCCGAAGGTGCAGCTGGAGAGGCTGCCCTCGCGTTCGACTGCTGTGCCGATTTGCAGGCCTCTGTCTGCTCCCTCAAAATCGATGTTGAGGATTTGGCTGATGGTGGGACCGGTCTGCTGGATGAAATTTTTAGGTCCGCCGCCACCGAGCTCAACAAATCCGGTTTGACCGGAAACGAAGGCAATGGCTGCCGAATCAATGATGTCTTTCTGGGGAGAGAGCACCACCGGGAGGCCTTCAAGATCGGTACGTGCCAGGTTCATGGTGATTGAGTGATTGGCCAGAGAGTCCCAGAACACCGGTACTTTGGATTGAGCGGCTTTGATCAGAAAACTTCGTTCTGGATATTTGGCTTTTTGTCCGGCCCAGATCCCGAGGTGATAGTTAAACTCCCAGCTGGCCAAAGGACCTTGGCTGAGGAGTGGGTGGGTGTCGCGGACGAACTCACGGATCAGAGCGTCCTGAGCCTCCAGGGTCTCTTCTTCGCGGATGCCGATGTCGTAAATCCGGGTATCGCCACAACGGCGGAGGTGATTATCATCTTGGGCTGGGTGGATTGATGAGACCGGCAGCCCGAAGGCGAAGTGCAGGTCATGATAGACTTGAGCGCCTGTTGAGCAGATGACATCGATGAAATTGTGTTCCAGGAGTTCGACCACTAAGCCTCCCATGCCACCGGCGATGCCCGCCCCGGCGATTCCCAGCCAGATGGTGTCTCCCCCTTTGATCATGTTGTGATAGAGGCGGCCGGCCCGAAATACATTGCGGGCCTCAAAGCAGGTGCCGCCCATGTATTCGACCAGACGCGCTGCGCTGATTGACGAACCGAGGCCAACCGGCACGATGTCGGCGGATTTGGTGAAATGAGATTTACACTTGGTCATAAGAGTATTTTTTGTTGTCGAAGAAGAATAAAAAATAATGGTAACTACTTTAGGTTAGCGGTGGTCGGTTATCGGTTTACGGTTAAAAAAACAAGGTTAGCTATGATTCATCTTTATGATACTTGATGTTAGAGTGTCATAAGCTATTGGTAGGATCACTCATCGTCAACTGTTAACCGCATACCGATAACTGATCACCGTTACGTTACCCAGGGTAGTTATTGCCAATTTTATAATGCATGGTCATGAAATTGGCAATCCCTTTGTCCAGGGAGAGTGTGTGCCTTGGTTGAGAGTCTTTGCGGTCAGGGCATATCGCGGTGGGTGATAGACAGGGTGTCTGTTTGATCAAGAAGAAGGACTCTTAGCTGTTCTGTAATTGCGACGGAACGGTGTTGGCCGCCAGTGCAGCCGATGCCGATGGTAAGATATGCCTTTCCTTCCTTCAGGTACTGAGGAATCAAAAATTGCAGCAGAGGAAGGAGTCGATCTAGAAACTCTTGCGCTTGCGCACTGTCGAGGACATAGGAGGCGACGCTAGGATCAATTCCGGTCAGGGATTTTAACTCCGGAACGAAATATGGATTGGGAAGAAAGCGGACATCAAAAAGGACATCAACTTCCTGGGGCACTCCATGTTTAAAGCCGAAGGAGACTAGCCCGACCTGTAGAGACTGCCTGGTGGCTCCGGTGTCGCGGAGCATTTCACTGCGCAGCCCGTGGGGTGTCAGTCGTGAGGTGTCGATGATTAGATCGGCTTGAGCCTTGAATTTGGCAAGCATTACCCGTTCGGCTTGGATTCCTGCCCGGACCGATGGGCTGGCAAAGGGATGACGGCGGCGCATTTCAGAGTAGCGGCGCAGGAGGACAGCGTCATCTGCATCAAGGAAGATGATGGTTAAGTGATGGCCTGCGCTCTTGAGTTGAGTAAGGACTTGTTGGGGTGATGTGGCGAAATCTCGGTCCCTGGAATCCATGACCAAGGCGAGACGGGCAAGGTTCGGATTGGATACAGCATCAGCCATAAGGGCAGGTAGCAGAGAGGAGGGGAGGTTGTCTATGCAATAGTAGCCTGTATCTTCCAGCGCTTTGGCAGCGGTGGTCTTGCCAGCCCCGGACATGCCGGTGAGCAGGATTATTTTTCTGGTGTCAGGCATCGTTGGAAGAGGGAAACCAGGAGATTGAGTTATTTAGTAGGGATTTTGGGTTTCTTGCGGAACTTGGCCGGGAGGATGCCGAGTTGTTCACGGTACTTGGCGACAGTCCTCCGAGCAATCTTGATATTTTCTTTGGCAAATTCCTCGGAGATGGCCATATCACTCATGGGTTTTTCTGGATTTTCGTCCTGGAGAATCTGTCGCATCCGTACCTTGATGCTTTCCGAGGCCATGGCCTCTTCCCCGTCATAGCGCTCAATCGAGGAGTTGAAGAAGTACTTCAGCTCATAAATACCCTGAGGGGTGTGGACGTACTTATTGGTGGTCACCCGACTTACTGTGGACTCGTGCATACTGATATCATCCGCCACGTCGCGGAGGATGAGGGGTTTGAGGCAGGTAGGACCTTTTTCAAAAAAATCGTATTGAAATTTGACTAAGCTTTCCACCACCTTGTAAATGGTACGCTGCCGTTGTTGAATGCTCTTGATCAGCCACATGGCTGAACGTAGTTTTTCCTGGATATAGCCTTTAGTTTCAGTGGCGGCGGCTGCCGAGATGTCTTTTTGGTCCTTGAGAATATCCCGGTAGAAATTGCTGATTCTAAGTCTCGGCAATCCGTCGTCGTTCAGTTGGATGACATATTCGTTGTCCATCTTGTAGACATAGACATCCGGGGTGATGAAGTGTGCCTCATCGTCGGCAAAGGATCGTCCAGGGTGGGGATTTAAGCCGGTGATCACAGCCACAGCTTCCAACACTTCCTTGATCGGTAGTTTCGCTGCCTTGGCGATGCCGCCGTAATTTCTGTTTTCCAAAAAATGCATGTAGTCGCGGACGATCAGGCTGGCGGTTGACTCACTGAGGGAGAGGTGTGTCAGTTGCAGGAGCAGACACTCCTTGAGATTCCTGGCCCCTACACCGGAGGGGTCCATGTCCTGGAGCAAGGCGAGTACGCGCTGTGCCGCCTCTGGAGAGCACTCGGTGCCAGCAACAATCTCGCTTTCGTCAACTTCCAGAAAACCATCTCGATTTAAATTGCCGATCATGTACAGACCAACCGCTTCTTCCTCGTCTGTCAGTTCGTTAAATTTTAGTTGCCAAAGGAGGTGGTCCTCAAGAGAGGTCTTTTTGGTGAGAATGTCCAGGCGTGAGGGGAGATCACCGGTGTCACGCTCCTTGAATGACGAGGACGAGGACGATTCGTATTCGTTTTCATAATCTGACCAGTCGATTTCCTTCAGGCCCGCATTGTCATCCAGGCTGATTTCGGCGGTTCGTTCAAGGGGGGGCATCGACTCTTCCGGCGGGGCTGGTTCGCCGGTAATCTCCTGGAGGGATTGGTGATTACTGTCTGGTGTATTGGTGTCTTCTTCGAGGAGAGGATTTTGCTCGATCTCTAGCTGTACCGCTTCGGATAACTCCAAAGTAGAGAGCTGCAAGAGTTTAATGGCCTGCTGAAGCTGGGGAGTCATCACCAGCTGCTGGGTCAATTTGAGTTGCTGTCTGAGTTCTAGTGCCATTCGCTGTGGTGCGTTATAGTCTAAGCTGCGTTATGCCAGTCCAGTTGCAACAGGCAAAGGAGTTGGCAGGAGTTTTTGTTGCCGCAGCAGGTTGTGATAGGGGTATTGTTCTTACTGTTGAGCCCGCCCGTTACTGGTGCGGCCAGAGTTCTTCTAATATCCTACAGCCTCAATCCGAATCATTTTTGTGCATAACAGAGCATCCGTTGGAGAGATGTTCATCTTCATTGTAGGGGCTTTTCAGCAGATTACATACTAAAATTTTCACCAAGGTACATTTTTCTAGCGGAATCACTGTTGATAATTTCTTTGGCTGTGCCATGTGCCAGGATCGTTCCGGCATTGACGATATAGGCGTAATCGCAGACTGATAAGGTTTCACGGACATTATGGTCGGAAATCAAGATCCCGAGTCCTTGGTCACGCAGGGTACGGATAATTTTTTGCAAGTCGATGATGGAGAGGGGATCGATTCCGGCAAAGGGCTCATCAAGCAAGATGAAGCGTGGTCTAGTGGCCAGAGCCCGCATGATCTCTACCCGTCTTCGTTCACCGCCGGACAGGGTGAATCCCAGATTGTCGGCTAGGTGACTGATTTTAAGCTCATCCATCAGGGTTGTCGTTCGTGCCTCTACCTCAGCTTTGCCCAGGCCAAGGGCCTCCAAGATAATTTGGACATTCTCACGGACGGTAAGTTTTTTGAAAACGGAGGCATCTTGAGCGAGATAGGATAACCCCTTGCGCGCCCTTTTATGGATGGGGAGATGGGTTATATTTTCGCCGTCCAGGAGGATGTGGCCCTCTTCAGGCCGGATGAAGCCGGCGATGGAGTAAAAGGTGGTGGTTTTGCCAGCGCCATTCGGGCCGAGCAGGCCGACGACGGTCCCGGTCTCGACAGAGAGGCTAATGCCGTCCACTACAGTACGGCGCTTATAGCGTTTGACAATTTTTTTGGCTTCGAGGATTGACATGGCGATTTATTTCTTCGTGTCGGAGTCAGGATAAAAAAAGGCTTTTACCCGTTCGCCCTTTTTCTTGCTGCGTTCAACAATAGTCCGGCCTTCGTCCAGATACATGATGAAGGTGTCACCGGTAACCATATTATTGTTTTGGATGACTTTGGTGTTTCCAGTCAGCACGACCTTGCGCTCATCAGAAAAATACTCGGCCTGATTGCCGGTGGCCACCCAGTCCTGCTTGATGATTTCGACATTACCTGTGGCCAGGAGCCGTTTTAGGTCCTTGCTGCCTTCGGTTGGGGACGGCTCAGCCGCAGAGGCGTCGGCGTTAGTGTAGTACACTGTCATTTCGTCGGAGTGAATGGTGAGATCTTCCTGTTTGGCCTCGACTTTGCCAGTGAAGAAGACAGAGTTGTCTTGTTGGTTGGACAGCATCTGGTCCGCCTCGATCTGGACCGGTATTTTTGGTGGCGCCGCGGTGGCAGGAGAATTGAGGATGAGCGTTGCCATGAACAGAATGGTTGCGCGGAACAAGTGGTAGGTGCGTAGTGTTTGCATTTGGAAGTGTATGATAGTTAGGTCGATTGTGAGTGGAGTAGCCTGCTTGCTAATAGACACGAACTGGTTAAGAGTTTATGTGGTGCCGTGCTGTTCCGGATAGAGGGCCAGGATGTCGGCTTCCCGTGCCGGAGTAATGCCACGCTCGGTGATCAGGGCGGTGATCAGGCGGGCAGGGGTTACGTCAAAGCCGTAATTGGCGCCGCGCGTACCAACTGGCGCGATGAGCACGGTTTCGATGCTGCCACTGCCGGTCAGTCCTGAAATAAAGCGGATCTCAGTATCGGGACGCTCTTCAATGGGGATCTCCTGGATTCCGTCGCGGATGGCCCAGTCAAAGGTCGATGAAGGCAGCGCCACGTAAAAGGGGATCTTATTGTCGTTTGCGGCCAGTGCTTTTAAATAGGTGCCGATCTTGTTGGCGACATCTCCGCTACGGGTTGTCCGGTCGGTGCCGACGATGACCATATCCACCAGTCCGTGTTGCATTAGGTGGCCGCCGGTGTTGTCCGGGATCAGGGTGTGGGGGATGTCTTCCTGGCCTAATTCCCAGGCGGTTAGCCGTGAACCTTGGAGCCAGGGCCTGGTTTCATCCACCCAGACATGGACCGGGATTCCGGCCTGATGAGCGGCGTAAATCGGAGCGGTGGCCGAACCGTAATCAACAAAGGCCAGCCAACCGGCGTTGCAGTGGGTGAGGATATTGACCGGGCGTCCGCCCTTGGCCTCGCTGAGCTGCCGGATGATGGAAAGCCCATGGTCTCCGATACGGCGACAGAAATCAGCATCTTCATCGGCGATTTCCCTGGCTACGTCCAGGGACCTGGCACGTTTGGCTTCCATCGTTGTTTCTTGAGCCATAGCGTGTTGCTGTCTGGCAACGGCCCAGGCGAGATTCTTGGCTGTGGGCCGGGTGGCAAGGAGTATCCGGGCGGATTGGTCCAGTGCGGCTTGGGTTCCTTTGGCCGGGGCGGCAAGGGCCGCTGCGTACATGCCGAACCCGGCAGTTGCGCCGATAAGACCAGCCCCACGTACGTGCATCTCCTGGATGGCTAAGGCAAAATCATTGACCGTTTTTAGATCCTCAATAATGAATTGATGAGGAAGGTGTCGTTGGTCAATGATTTGGATGACCGAGGAGTCGTCGGGCTTGATCCAAATAGTCCTGTAGGGTTGGCCATTAATGTGCATGAAAATATGCCTTTTGGTTTGTTCCGGATGTGGGGACTTTTTTTTAGTAAAAACTATCGCGGGACTCTGCTGTTAGATCAAGGGGCAGTTCCGTCTCAAAAAAAGGGGAGGAGCGGTTCCCCTTTTCTCCAAGATCAGAAGTGATGACTGTCGCAGATAAGCGTAGGTCTATAAAGAGTCCCGAGCGTATCTGCGCGATTTCCAGTTCTGTTACTCTAAGATTAGGCTTTCCGTCTCACCTGGCTGGGCCGGCGCCACATTCACCCAGAATCCCTCTCCAGGTTTTATGCTTGTGATTACCTCAAAACCTTTGGAAGAGGCATAGCTTGCTGTCTGGGTTGCTCCTGCGCTTGGAAGATACACGCCCCACGTGGTGTTGTCCACCCACTTCCAGATAGAGGTGATTTGAGACTCCTTGCCAGAGATCAGTTGCGAAATGGATTTTTCCTGACCAGAGGTGAGGCCGGCCAGGTTCCAGCTGCCTCTTTTAAGAATTACACCGAGGGATGGGAGCGTCGCATCGCTCTTGACGGCAATACCCATCAGTCGTTCATTTTGAGTGGTATAGGTAAAGATCATGACAGTTCCGCTGGCGCCAATGGCGCCGGTGATCTTGTCCTGGGCTACGGTAAACCCATTGATGGATCCATCGGCTGCGACAGGACCGATGGACATCGTCATCTGGTCATAGGAGATAACTCCCCCCTGGGAATATTTGCTGTCAAATTGGCAACTCCCTAGACTGTCACAGGTTATGGATCCGAATTCGGAAAAGATTGCTCCCCCCTCATCGCCAAAGGTGGAAAAAATCCATTGCCCTTGGAGGTCAGCGCTGGAATACACCTTGTCACCTTTTTTGATGCTCACACCCAGCATGAAGTCGTCTGCGGTATCTGGATAGGCTGTAGGGGGATTCGAGATGATGGCGATCTTCCCGTCAGAGCTGATAAAACCCATATCGGCAGAATTAATATTAAGGACGCCTCCTGTTTTGAGGTTGTATGTTACGGCAAAGGGATTTGATGATATATAACCGTTGGTGCAGGCTGTGCCATTACAGGCCAAGGTTTCTGTCCCGGTGGCATTGCCGATGCCGTCCATGGTCATAATCATACTTGAAACTCGATTTTGTCCTTTTGATTCACCCAAAAAATCTCGCTCATAGGTAAGTGTAAAAAACTGACCCTGGGCGTCAGTGTTGGTGTAGAGTTTCTGAGTGTCAAGTTTTACGCCAAACATGAGGGCTCGAGTATCAGCCTGTGCCCCATCTAGCAAGGCTGCATTTTCCGTGTTAGAGGCTACACCCATAACACCATCCAACATGGAGTACACATTTGTCGACAGTGAGGTGTATGGCCAGCTCTCGGTGGCGGAAGCCTGACAGTAATTACTGTCAGGGCAGAAATCCGCACTTTCCTTGTAGATGGTGGTCATAGTCCCACTTTGAAAGTCGACAGTGCCAAGCTCTGTCTTCCACGTATGCCAACTCGGAGGTTTTGTGCTATTTCCGATCATGACATACCCATGTTTCCCCGTCAGCTCGGCATTAGCAGCTGTTACGATGGGACCAAGGGTTACACAGATTGTTCCAACAAGACAGTCAGTTATTTTTTTTGTAAATTCCATTGTTATATCTCCAGGATGTTAACTATATGATATATTTGTCCTATCGGTTAGGACATGAAGATTAATTTTAAAAGATACATCACCGCGAACCCTGCACCCAGGGCTCCATAGATCAGGAGTCATGGTGAGCAGGCGGCGCTCTTGCTCAGTCGCCAGAAAACCAGGCCCCCGACGGTCACGGCGATAAGTATACTAATAATTTGTCCCATACTCTTGTGCCAGTGTTTTTTCGGTAGGATTAATACTTCCAGCCGCCGCCCACGGCTTCCTGCTTGGCACCAGTTTTTTTGGCTTCGATAGCCTCTTCCTTGGCGATCTTCCCGGCCTTCCACAGGCCCTCTTTTTTGTTGCCGTCGGCTAAGGTTAATGTCCCCCGACCATCAAATTTGTTGTCCCACCAGTTCCCTTCATATTTGCTGCCGTCCGCCAGAGTGGCTTCGCCTTGGCCGGCGCGATGACCGTTCTCCCAGTTTCCCTTGTAGGTCGAGCCGTCGGCGTATGTCATGGCCCCTTGTCCGTTGAATTTGTCGTTGCGGAAGGCGCCTTCGTAGCGTGCTCCGGTGTTGGAGGTGTAGACCCCTTGTCCGCTGTATGCTCCATACTCGAAATTGCCTTCGTAGACTGATCCGTCATCGGTGGTAAATTTTCCTTTGCCATGAAAGCGGCCGCTCTTGAACTCACCTTCATACACAGCGCCATTGGCATAGGTCTTCACGCCCTTGCCTTCGAATTTACCATCCTTAAATTCTCCGGCGTAGGTGGTGCTGTCCTCGTAAGTTTTGGCGCCTTGGCCCTCAGGCTTGCCGTTCTTGAACTCTCCAGTGTAGGTAATGCCCCCGAAATAGGTGGTCGTACCATGCCCATTTTGGCAATCTCCCTCTACACACTCGGCGTGGAGGACCTGAGGGGTAAAGAGGAGGCAGAGAATCAGCAGTAATTTCTTCATGTTCAATGTCAGTCGCTTGTTTGTGATGGTAAATTCAGAAAATATATGATGATTCATTTAATGAATTGTTTTTATTTAATTTTTACAATTTCGCAAAAAGTCCGAAGATGGCTAAGCAAAGGTGCGATATACAGGTAAGCGATCGAAGAGAGACTCCGAGGCGCGGGGTGTGTTTCGGAGTCTCACTCCGTTCGCTTACCTG
>VMSU01000062.1 GCA_013792005.1 Desulfobulbaceae bacterium | reverse complement strand
TACTCTGGTTATCGATTTGCAGTTGACGGTTGACGGTTGACGGTTGACGGTTGACGAGCCCCACAACGTGGGATCACCAACTAACATCATGCACCATACGACAAGCCATCATTAACCATGACTCTTTTAACCGTAAACCGGTAACTGATCCCCGTCAACCTGAGTAGCCCCCCCTTGACAATGACCTCTTTCCCTCAATGCGCCAAATGCGGAGCGTGCACCGCGGTCTGCCCGGTCTACCAAAGCACTGGCCGGGAATCCCACACAGCCCGAGGTCGGCTTCACCTCCTGGAGACTGTCGACCCTAACGACCCGCAACTGGTCGACATCTTCTCCAAATGCCTGCTCTGCGGCGCCTGTAAAAGTACCTGTCCCCGAGGAATCGACATCCCAGCCTTAATTATTGAGGCCAGGGCTGCAATGCCAGAGATCACCGGTTTCTCTTCCTTCAAAAAATTTCTGGCCCGCCAGGCCATGGCCCACCCAATCGCACTCTCTGCCCTGGCAAAAACAGCCGTTCCATTGGGCCTCATCCCAAATCTGCCAGAACACAGCGGCTTACGGCTCACCCTGGCCAACCAACCTCCCGGCGCTGTCCCGATTATCGCTGAAGCAGATATTCCCTCAACCTCTTCTCCTGTGGCAACTGAGACAGCGCTCTACTTTAGTGGCTGCCTGAGTCGGCACCTCGCCCCAGCCATCGGGCTGGCTGCGGAATCACTGCTAGCGAAACTTTGCGGATATCGGCTGATGGTTCCCAATAATCAATCATGCTGCGGACTGGCTGCCAAATCATCTGGGGACATGGCTCAGGCGCAAGACCTTGCCCGCCGTACTATTGCCCTGTTTACCGGAGACAAGGCCCAATCCCTGCCAATACTGACCACCTGCGCCTCCTGCTATGCAGGGCTCAAGGCCTACCCCGACATCCTGAGCAATGACAGTGACTGGTACTACCGGGCTCTACGTTTTTCGGAACGGGTCTGGGAGTTCTCATCATTCATTATCGAACACAGCCTTAGCACTACTCCCAACTTCCAGAACATTTGCAAACCCACGCCGGTTGTCTACCACGACCCTTGCCATCTTCGTTTTGCCGGCATCACCGACCAACCTCGGCAACTGATCAGGAAAGCCCCCGGCTTGAAACCTATTGAACTCCCCCATGGATCTCAATGCTGCGGCATGGGAGGACTCTTCCATTTGGCCCATGCCGAACTCTCCGACACTATCCGCGCCCGGCTGATTGATGACTTTCTGGCCACCGGAACGGAGTTAGTGACCTCCACCTGCTCTGGATGTCTTATCCAATGGCAACGAGGCCTAACGGCGGCACATTCATCGGCCCGGGTAACTCACCTTGCCATCCTCCTTGCCCAGCAGCTTACTTAGGGACGCGGAAATTACCAATTTACCATAACGCATCCCGGATCTGGGTAAATTGGTAATTTCCGAGTCCCTTAAAACAATTCCTTCTTCCTGCTCACTGCGACTATACCAGCCAAATCCGTAACGAAAAAAGCATAGTGGCTGATTGATCAACCTTCTCCCTCGCAATCATTGTCTCAGTTCACTCCCGACAAAGAATTACCATCACGCAAATTTCCTTTGCGTTCTCTCCATGTTTACGTTTAATTGAACGAGTTTTATAAACAATCATTTAGAGTACAATGAACCATCAGCTCAGACCCGGTTGCGCCAAGCGGACGCTTCCCCCCCCGCAGCAACCATCACTAGACTTCGGAGATGTCCCCATGCGAAAACTACTCGTCACCTCTCAGATAATTCTTTGCCTCGGCCTCAGCGCTGCTCAACCATGCTTAGCCAAGGTATTTCAGTCCGTTGACAAAACCTATAACGCCCCCGTAGCGCCGCTCGACCTTGCGGTCTCATCCGATGGCAACTACACCTTCATCCTTGGCGCCAACGGCAAGATTATCATCTACACCAAGGCCGGAGAGAAAGAGGAACTTTCGGTTGGCGGAGATTTTGACCGGATCGTGACATCAGGCGATGGCGACAAAATCTGGCTGAGCAACCAAAAGACCAAAGAGATCAAGGAAGTATACATTGATTTCGTAAAAAAACTCACCTCCGATGGTTCCCCGTTCTTAGGCGACGACAAGGCCCCGGTGGTCATCACGATATTCAGCGACTTTCAGTGTCCCCACTGTGCTCAACTCGGCGAACTCTTTCCCAAACTGCTCGAAAAATATCCCACTTCGATCAAGATCGTCTATAGATACTATCCACTTCCCAACCACCAATTTGCCGGTGCAGCAGCAGTCGCGTCCTGGGCGGCCCACCAGCAGGGAAAATTCTGGCAGTACCATGACCTGGTGTATGCTAATTTTCGGGACCTGACCATGGAGAAGCTCACGGGCTTCGCTGAACAACTTGGCCTGAACATGCCGCAATTTCAACAGCAGATGAATAGTCAGGAGGCCAAAGACGCGGTAATTCGAGATATCCAGGAAGGCCAGACCGCAGGAGTCACCGGTACGCCGGTCATGTACATCAACGGTCGTCTGGTCCGAGAACGGACGATGGAGCCCATCCAGAAGATGATCGACGAATCCCTGAAAAAGTGAAATCGAATCCGGAAATATCACGCGAACTCGAACTCAATGACCCAGAGTTATCCGCCACCCTGTACGGCCCCCAGAACAAACACCTGGCCATCATCGAGCAGGCCCTGGGGGTCAAAATTCATGTCCGCGGCACCAGGATCTCAATCCTCGGCTCTGACTACGATGTCTCCCTTGCCACTAACCTCTTGGAGCAGCTCTTAGGCCTACTGCAATCAAACTACCCTCTCTTCCCTCCAGATATTGCGTACGGGATCAGGGTTCTCGAAAAACATCCCAAAGCGGTCCTCAAGGACATCTTCCTTGATCAGGTCTACATCACCGGAAACAAACGTGTCATCTCACCAAAGAGCATCAACCAGAAGTCCTATATCGATGCCATAAAAAACAACGACATAGTCTTCGGCACCGGACCGGCAGGTACCGGCAAAACCTATCTTGCCGTCGCAATGGCGGTTGCCGCCTACAGCAAGAATCTAGTGCGCTCCATTATTCTGACCCGACCGGCGGTAGAAGCTGGCGAGAAGCTCGGCTTTCTTCCCGGCGATCTGGCCGAAAAAATCAACCCCTATCTCCGGCCCCTGCATGACGCCTTAAACGATATGCTGGGCAGAGAAAAAGCCGCTGCGCTAATCGAAGAAGAGATTATCGAAATCGCTCCACTGGCCTTCATGCGCGGACGAACCTTGAACAGCGCTTTTGTAATCCTGGACGAAGCCCAGAACACCACCAGGGAACAGATGCAGATGTTCCTGACCAGACTTGGCTTCAACTCCAAAGCGGTGATCACCGGTGATTTGACCCAGATCGACCTCCCTGGAAAAAGTCAATCCGGACTTTTGCACGCCACCAAAATCCTTCAAGGCATTCCGGGGATCTCTTTCAGTCAGTTTACCGAAGTTGATGTCGTCCGCCACCATCTGGTCCAAGCCATAATCAAGGCTTACGAGGCGGAGAAACAGCGCCTCGCATCTCCCCGCAGCT
This sequence comes from Desulfobulbaceae bacterium, assembly GCA_013792005.1. Lineage (NCBI taxonomy): Bacteria > Pseudomonadati > Thermodesulfobacteriota > Desulfobulbia > Desulfobulbales > Desulfobulbaceae > Desulfobulbaceae bacterium. Next base: position 12,870 of record VMSU01000062.1, on the reverse strand, counting down.
AACAATAAAACACCAGAATGCCTGTTCATATCCGCACAGAGGCCAGTGGCCGCCATCAAATTGACCTCAAACGCCTGCACCAAAGCGCCATGGCCCTCATGCGGGCAACAGGACACTTGAACAGCGAACTCAGCCTCCTGCTGGTGTCAGACCCGGCGATGCAAAAGTTGAATCGACACTACCGGCAGCAGGATAAACCAACCAACGTCCTCTCGTTTCCCATGCAGGATGGTCGAGATGTCCCGAACGGCTCCTTGCTTGGCGACATCGTGATCTCGATCGACACTGCCGCCCGAGAGGCGCAATCAATGAAAACCCCGCTCCGTCAGCGCATTAACTGGCTGTTGGTCCACGGGCTCGTCCACCTCTTAGGCTACGACCATGAACGCTCCGAGGCCGAGGCCGTTCAGATGGAATCACGGGAACACGAACTCCAACAACAACTCCAACACATCGAGAGGAAAAAGACCATGCCCCTGCTAGCGATCAATGTCGACCATGTGGCCACCCTGCGTCAAGCCCGAGGCATCAGCGAACCAGATCCTGTGCTTGCTGCCGGCATCTGCGAGTTGGCCGGGGCCAGCGGCATCGTGGTCCATCTGCGTGAGGACCGCCGCCACATTCAAGACCGTGATGTCAGAATCCTGCGAGAAACGGTAAAAACCAAACTGAATCTGGAGATGGGGGCAACCCCGGAGATTATCGCTTTCGCCTTGAGCATTAAACCGGACATGATTACTCTGGTACCAGAAAAGAGACAGGAGTTAACCACGGAAGGGGGGCTGAACGTTGCTGGCCAAAAAAAGAAGTTAGCCGCTATCATCAATCAGATGGACAAGGCAGGAATCCCGGTCAGTCTGTTCATAGATCCAGACCCCAGGCAGATCAAAGTGTCCGCCGAAATTGGCGCTTCATTTGTTGAAATCCATACCGGTCGATACTGCGATGCCACAAACGCGGCAATGAGGGAACACGAATTCGAGCTGGTGGCAACGGCAGCGGACGAGGCGTACGCCCTCGGCCTCACCGTCAATGCCGGACACGGACTGAACTACCAAAACGTCAGGCGAGTCGCTGGCTTGGATGCTATCCATGAGTTGAGCATCGGCCATTCGGTGATGGCCCGGGCCATTATGGTCGGCATGGATCAGGCGGTCAGAGAGATGTTGACCCTGGCACAGGGGAACATGTAAGCTCTTGCAGGACGTAAATCACATCCACGCCTGTGAAAAAAGCAGAGATCTCTAGGAGCCTGTCGGACTTAGAGAATCGTAGCGAAAATTCGTAAAATTGTGGTAACTGTCCAGCAGTGCCACATCTGCGTTGTTATCGGCCTGCTCATGTGCGAAAAGCACACATCCCCGGCCGATGCCTTGCATCTGTGGCACTGCTGGACAGTTACGGTTCTGGGCTTCGGCACCTTTCTGGGTCAGAAGGTGGATAGTTACAACTTTTTTAGCCTTTTCATCTCTGAGCAACCTGTAGATGACGTAAACAATGATCGAATAGTAATGTCTCAAGCATATGTTAGACATTATAAGTCATGTAAAGATTTTCGTAAACATCAAGAAGATCATGACACCAGGCACACACATGAGGCCCCCTTGGTTGGCGAAAGGTAGGAACTCATCTGACAACGTAGAATTACGAGACCACGGACATTTTCATCAGAGCCTTTTTCCTATCCAAAGGCGACAATCCATACGGGATCTGGATCACAAGGACGCGGCAGACAAGTTAACTGAAGAAGGATTACTCGTCTCCAAATGATACCACGCCTCCACCTCTGGAGTATAGTCTCCACCTGGTTGATCGTAGATATACAGCGGGGGGAGCAGAACCAACTCATCGCCTCCGCATTTTACCGCCTCAACCAGGCATAGTGTGGCATCAACACCTGGATATGAGTACACAACCCGAAGGCGTTTGGGTTCAAGGCGGTTGTGCTTTAATGTTGAGAGCAACGAAGTGATCCGCGAAGCTGGATAGATCATCGCCAGTCGCCCCTTGGTCTTTATAGCAAAAGCGGCGGCTTGAACAACATCGTCCAACCGGGCCTTGATCTCATGACGAGCTACAGCCTGTTCTTGATTCAAATTTTGACGCCCGGTGTCCGCTCGATAGTAAGGGGGATTACACACCACCAGGTCATGCTCACCAGCAGGGACCAACCCCGTAATACTGCACAGATCGCCGGTCACGACCTGTAAACGGTCGCCCAGAGTATTCTCGTGGATATTATAGTGGATCAATTGAACCAGGGATTCCTGGATTTCCAGACAGGTCAGAGTTACGTCGGGATAGCGGCTGGCCAGAATGAGGGAGATAACCCCGCAGCCAGCGCCAAGATCAAGAATCCTGTCGTGTCGGCGGGGCGTGACAAAATGAGCCAGAAGTACAGCATCAATAGAGAAGCGGTAGCCGCTCCGGGATTGAGCGCAGATAAGCTTGCCGTCGAAAAGAGTATCTGGGCTGCTCGTGGTTGGGGATTGAAACCGCAAGCCGATGGTGGGATCAGCCAATCTTTTCAGCGGGATCGAGAGGATTAATCACCAGACCGGTCAAGACCTTAGGATAAAAATACGTTGATTTATGGGGCATAACCAGGCCTTCGTCCGCTACCCGCTTTACCTGACTTACCAGGGTTGAATTCATCAGAAAGAGAACCGGACTGCCTTGTCGTCCATCAAGAGTTTCCTTGACCGCTGCGTCCAACGCCTCATCAGGATCGGGATAATAGTGGATCAGACTCTCGTCCTCGCAACGCTGATAAGGCAGTTCCAGCAGACAACCAAGCACCAGTTCCGACAAGACCACGACATCAAGGTCCTGCAGGGCCTCGGGCTGTTTCCCCGAGCAGGTCTGGGCCATAACACCAGGCTTCAAGGTAAGCAGAAAACACCGATCAGCGCCCGGATGATAGAGCCCGAACATGGTATCCTGAATGTTTTCATCCATCCGACCGAGCACTTCACTTACCAGAAACTCACGGGAACCACCGTGAATCTCCTCGACCTCAAAACCTCCCCTCATCTTCTCAATCAGGGCGTCGACCGTGGTCAGATACGGAACCCGGACCACCCGATGGGTCGGCAGCACGGACAAGCCTTCATCCTCCATGCCACAGAGATACATCATGGTATGATTATATGGACTGTCAGTCGGAACACTTCCCTGTCGCTCCCGCATCATCTCCCGCAGCTGTAAAGCTGTAGTATAACGATGATGACCATCAGCGATATAGAGTGATTTACTGGCAAATTGAGCGCACACGGCTTTAATGGCCGTCTCATCAGTAATTGCCCAGATAGTATGGCGACAGCCGTCATGATCACTGACCGAAGAGAGCGGAGCCTCAGGACAAACCGCATCAAGGATAGCCATGATCTCCCCGGCCGGATCGGAATAGAGGGAAAAAATTGATGAAAACTGAGCCTGGCAGGCATCGATCAATCGCAATCGGTCGGTGGTGACTCCACGAAAGGTCTTCTCGTGAGGTTTAACCACTCCTTCAGCAAATTCCGCTAAGCCGGCAAGGGCAATCAGCCCCTTGCGGGTAAAACGCTTCCCCGACGGGACAGAGTACTCGGTATGATACAGATATAACGTTGGCTGAGAATCGCGAGCCAGCACATTTTCCTGCTGCCAGAGATCAAAAGTCTGACGGGCCTGCTGATAACGCTCATCAGACATCGCTCCGGCATCCACACTCTTAACCAGATCGAGCTGAACCATGTTGTATGGATTTTTCTTGAAAAGCGCTTGGCGAGAGTGCTCGTCAATGACATCATAGGGAGGAGAAACCACATCCTCCATCGTGGCAATTTTTTTCTTATTATAGCGGAGTCCGCGAAACGGCGCGATTCGAGCCATGATTTATCTTCTCCTCGTTGGCTAACTGCGAAAACTTTCGTGCCAAACAGCAAAATCTTCATTACTATAGGGGGCTAAAAAACAACCGCTATACTAGCTGAAGCGGCAAATAATGCAACCGAAAACAATGGAGAGCGCCATGTTTGATGTCTTTATTAAAACCCACTTTTCTGCCGGCCACCATCTGCGAAACTACCCCGGCAACTGCGAAAAACCTCACGGACACAACTGGAATGTCCAGGTGACAGTCCGTGCCACTGAGCTTGATGAACTGGGAATGGGAATCGATTTCCGCACGGTCAAAACTGCGGTCAATACCGTCATGGACAACCTTGATCACTGTGATCTGAACAACCACCCAGCCTTTCTCGACAAAAACCCCTCATCGGAAAACCTGGCCCGCTATATCTTTCAACAGCTTACGCCTAATCTGAGTTCAGACCGTTACCGGCTCTACAGCGTCACGGTCGGTGAAACCGAAAGCACCGGGGTTACCTATCGTGCCGACTGAGCCGGTTTTTGCCGTCTCGGAACTTTTTTTCAGCATCCAAGGCGAATCAACCTATGCCGGCCTGCCTTGCGTTTTTATCCGCTTGGCAGGCTGCAACCTGCGTTGCGACTACTGCGATGCCCGCTACTCCTACGAGGAAGAAGGACGCGACTATAGTTTGTCAGAAATCATCACCTTTGTTGATCAGTATCCAGGTGCGATGGTGGAAATTACTGGCGGAGAACCCCTGCTCCAGAATAACGTCATCCCCTTGATGGAGTCCTTGCTGGGCGGGCAGCGCACAGTCCTTCTCGAAACCAACGGCAGTTGCGACATCTCCATGGTTCCTGCCGGAGTGACGGTGATCATGGATGTCAAGTGCCCGGGGTCCGGGATGTCCAGCTCATTTAGAGATGAGAATCTCGCAGCTCTCAGAGTGGATGACGAGATCAAATTCGTCCTCACCTCACGTCAGGATTATGAGTGGGCCGTCGCCTTTATTACGGGACATGCGTTGATTGACCTGAGAAGCGGGAAGGCCTTACGCCCCCTGCTCTTCTCGCCGGTTCCGGGGCGGGTTTCTGCCGCCGAATTAGCGGATTGGATTTTAAGCGACCACTTGCCTGTTCGTCTCCAACTCCAACTTCACAAAATTTTATGGCCAGCGAGTGACCGGGGGTGTTGACGGTGGTGAAGATGAGAACCGACTCGTAACCAATTCCCTACCAAATACCTTTACCTCGCCGAGCAGCGCTCGATAGATCTGATCCGATGCCGATTGCCGATTCGCCTTGACGGTAACGCGGACAAAGCGAGCGTTTCGTGGCGGGAAGGAGGCGATCATCACCGCGCCCACCTCCTCCGTACTGGCTTTGATTGACACCCGATGCCACCTCTTGCCGTTCTCGGACAGGGTTACGCTCACATCACCGATCGAGTTGACTATCGATGTCGCGCCATCATACCCGGGGGCGATTTCCACTAACCTTATTGTATAGACTTGCCCGAGATCGACCGTAACATGTTCTCCATGCCCCCGCTTACCACCTGATGACCGCCAGGAAGTCAACCGCCTACCATCGGTGAGATCCGCAGCAGGCCAATCCGGATCGACACTCGACGCTTCGACCGGTTTCCGAAAGGCAAGATTCTTACTCTCCTCCCCTGCCCCACCCTGATCACTCCCCAGCCCATCAATCTCGACCTTGTCAGTGCTGTAAATCGCCACCTCGCCGGAATCAAGAGTATCTTGGATCGATTGCGCTCCTGCCTCCTCAAGCAACTCTGCCTTGCCAATCCGGATACGGGGAGCCCCTTCCGGACTATAAACATAACGATGCAAGGGTGCGACAACCGGCCTTGACAAGGAAACAGCAAACTCTCGCCTCCCCTGCCCTCCATTCACCACCATTACCCGCAAGCCTCCCCCGTCCCGCTCAATAGCAACCACAGGCATTTCAACCAGACCTTTAGTCAGTGCCACCTTGCCTCCCGATTCACCGAGAAGACGGCTCATAAGCACGAAGGCATCCCAGGCAGGACGAGTTGCCGAACTCTCCGCAAGCCAGGGGAAGAGCCCCCAACTATGCTTTCCGTCCAGGAAGGAATCACCATTGGTAATATACTTGATGGGCGCAGGATAATACTGGTCGCTCAACAACCAGATCATCGAGGTCTGGGCCCCAGCATTGATAAATGCCGCATTGGCCTCGGCAAGCAACGTTCCATAACGGCCACTCTGGCGAAGACCGATATCCTGGACTCCATATTCATCAATCCAGAATGGCTTTCCAGTTTTCGCTACAGCGCTCTTAACTTGCAGCGCAACCTCATACCACGCCTGATAGGTCGTCAAGTTATAGGTATGACTGGCATAAATATCGACGACATCATTCAACTCACGGGTTGTCTCATCAAGCCACAGAGGCGCCTGCGAGGTATTTGGGCCAATGATCTTCACCAAGTGTCGGCGGCCATCATCAACCAATCGCCGGTTGGCAGCCAACAGCACATCTTTATAATAATCCCAAACCTTCTTGGCATGAGGAGTATCGCCATACCCATCTGATGGCTCGGTAAACATAAAAATATACTTAACATTGGTAAAGCCTCGCACCTGGACAATCTGGTGAATAGACTCGCTCACCCACTGGCAATAGCTGTCACGATCGGCGGGATAGGTGGCAAGGTGCTGATCCCGATTCCAAATGACATCGCGGGGGAACCACCACCCCATATTCAAGGCCACATCGACACCAATCCTCTGCATGTCGGCCAACCAGGCGTAGAGCGCCTTCATCTTGACAGAATTCCAGTCAGGCCGAAGCCACGGACCATCACCCATGGCCCAATCGGGACGGTACATGGTCCTGGCAATGCGGATGCCAGCCGCCTTAACCCGAGCCAACTCCAAAGCCCGGAGAGAATCAGTCATACCCATCTCCCGCGATTCAGGCAGATAAGAAAACCCATGATGAACGGCATTGATCCCTAGAAAATTCTCCTGGATTACCATGTCCCGGTCAACCGAGAGAGTATCTCGGGCCTGGACGGATGAGATCAGAGAAAAAAAAACGGCAATGCCTAGCGCCATAGAACATAACGTATTCCGCATTCTCGTAGGTTGGGTTAGCAAAGCGTAACCCAACACCCAAGGTGCCATTGTTGTTGGGTTACATCGTACAAGAGCAAAAATAGAGCGCTTCATAATCCCGCCAGTGCAAGTGATAGTAATTTAGTAAACGTTTACCGGGCACCCCATATGCTTTGTTAGCGGCCTGCTCATGTGCAACTAGCACACTTCGCAGACCGCTTTATTGACCGACAAAGCGGGTCAATATAAATCGCGCATCTGGGGCACCCGGTAAACGTTTACAGTCCAGTGAAATCCGCACGTTCAACGCTTCTGGTGAACGATTACGTAATTTAGACCTGTCCTTGCAGGAGTGGCTTAAGCCACTCCTGCAAGAATAAGATCAAAAACGAGGTGGACCGTGGAGCTTCGCACAGTCAGAGGCTGAAAGTTGGCAAAAAACGCTTGCCAATTTTTTGGATAGTCAGTATATAGTCTGATTTTCGTTATGAACCAAACATCGCAACATTGAAGGAGTTTATCATGTCAAAAATGTGTGAAATATGCGGCAAAAAGCCCTCCACCGGTAACAACGTCAGCCATGCAAACAACAAGACCCGTCGCCGTTGGCTGCCCAATCTGCAAACTGTGAGAATGGCCACTGAAAGCGGCAATGGCACACACGCCCGTGTATGCACCCGTTGCATCCGTTCCGGCGCTGTAGTAAAACCTCTCGTTGCCAAAAAGTAATACGCTACACCCTTCTCGCTTCCAACACCCCTTTCACCTGCATTAGTCGCTGGAGAATGACCGACAGATGTTCTTTGTCGGTCACCTCAAGCACTAAATCAACTGTCGCTTGAATTGATTTCTTGGACGAATGCGCCTCAACATCAAGGATATCGGCATTCTCCGCACTCACCTGATTACAGATAGCAACCAGCAATCCTTTGCTGTTCTGGGCGACAACCTGAATTTTTGCCTTGTGGCTACCGGAATCCTCCCGTTCCCACCGGACAGAAACCCGCCGATCGGGATCGGAGTTCAGAAAATTACGGCACTCAGCCTTATGCACTGACACCCCTCGTCCCGAAGTAATAAATCCACCAATATTATCTCCCGGCATCGGCAGACAGCAATTGCTCATCTTGACCAGGACATTGTCAATCCCATCAATTCGAACCACACTCTGACTCGGTCGTCGCGCCTTCCCCTTTACCGGCAAAGGCAGACGCTCAATCTCGGCAAAGTCCCTCTTCTGCACCGCAGGCTCTTCCTTAACCACCAAAGCCACAAAGGCATCGGTCAGGGACTGAACGGTGACCTTGCCACTTCCGGTCTTGCGCAATAGGTCATCAAGGGTGTTGCAACTAAACTTTTTTAAAATTGCCCGCAACTCCCCGGACTTAACAAGTCGCTTGAGACTTAAGTCATATTTTTTCAGCTCACGCTCGCAGATATCACGACCTGTCTCCAGAAATCGCTCCTGATCCTCCAGGTTCAACCAATGACGAATCCGCCCCCTGGCTCGGCTGGTCTTGACCAAAGACAACCAGCCCTGATTCGGATGCTGGGAGGGCGAGGTAATAACCTCAACCACATCTCCATTCTGAATTTCGTATTTCAGAGGCACAATCCGGCCATTAATCTTGGCGCCCGTACAATGATGACCGATCTGAGTATGAATACTGTACGCAAAATCAAGCGGCGTGCTTCCTGTCGGCAACTCCTTCACATCGCCGTTGGGAGTCAAGGCATAGACTTCGGCATGATCAAGCTCTGTCTTCACGGCATCCAGAAACTCCCGCGAATCATGAACCTCTTGCAGACTCTGCACCAGTTGCTTCAACCAATGAAACAACCGGGCGTCCTTCTGCGAAATAGCTGAACCTTCCTTATATGCCCAATGAGCTGCAATGCCATCGTTGGCCACTTCGTCCATATCCCTGGTCCGGATCTGAATCTCCATAAAATCGCCATGGGGACCTACAACAGAGGTGTGAAGGGACTGATAAAGATTTGCCTTGGGCGTGCCGATGAAATCTTTGAACCGACTGGGGATCGGCTTCCACAGCGCATGAATGATCCCCAAGACCTCGTAACACTCGCTGACCTCCTTGACAACAATGCGAAAGGCTACTTTATCATAGACCTTATCGATGGAGATATTCTGGGCAATCAGCTTACGGTAGATACTGTAGAGGTGCTTTGGCCGACCGAGAATGGTAAAATCCCGCAATCCATGAGCGCTCAAGTTCTCGTCAAGGGTGTGCTTAATCTTATCAACAAATTCCTGCCGCTCTTGCAGAGAGGTCTCGATCTGAGATGATAACGCCGTATATTCAACGGGATTAAGATATTGAAAGGAGAGATCCTCAAGTTCCCGCTTGATCCAGTCGATGCCGAGACGACTGGCAAGGGGTGCATAAAGATCACGGGTATCCTGGGCCAACTCCCGCTGGCGGGCGGGATCGACAAAAGAGACCGTCTGCATATCGTGAAGGTGGTCCGCAAGCTTAACGAGAAGCACCCGGATATCGGCAGACATAGCCAGAAGCATCTTCTTAACGTTTTCAGCCTTATAGTCCAAGCGACTCATAAACTGAATATCGTCAATCTTGGTCGCCCCGCTGACAATCCGGGCCACATCCTCGCCGAACAAGTCGACAACTTCCTGTTCCGCCGATTGGGGTCGCCCCCGCAACACCTTATGTAAAAGACCTGCAATTACCGTATGAATATCAAGCTGCATACTGGCCAGAACCTGGGCCACTGACAAGGGATGAGAGATGTAAGGGTCACCCGACCGCCTATTGGAGTGCTTACCATAGACCTCAACGGCATAATCATACGCCTTGCGAAGCAAATGGCTCTGCTCCTCCGGCAGGTACTGGCGAGTGAGGGCTATGACGTCATCGATGGTAGGCATGGGATAGTAGAGTAAATATATTACAATTGATTAAGCCGTACGGCAGCGGTCTGAAAAACTGCATTAGCAAAAATAGAAAACCTTTCCGCATCAGCAGCGCTTGGTCGACCATGAGGAAGCAATCCCAACTCTCCGGGATATCTTGCCTCGATATAAAGTGCATCAAGGGTTTGAAGCATACTCAAATCTACACTTCGCCCCAATAATACTTCGACTTTTCCAAACAAGGTAACTAACCGGTGAATTTTCGGAGTATCGAGTTCATGCTCTTCCAAGAAAAGCATTTCCTCTGATCCATGCACTAAAAAATCGTCAAAAACCTCCCACCTCGGCTACAAAGAAACCATCCGCACCAAGGCCTCTGCAGCCTCAGCAAACGGCGCCTCGGTTACAGCCCCATCCCGACGATGACGAACCTCCACCACGCCGTCAGAGACAAAACGTTTACCGACTGTCACCCGAATGGGGATGCCGATCAGATCGGCGTCCTTGAATTTACTCCCTGGCCGCTCGTCACGGTCGTCAAGCAGGACATCGACTCCCCGACTCTGCAACGACTGATACAAAGACTCCGCAGCACGAGTAATCTCACCATCGGTAAAGCCTAAGTTCAGGATAATGATTTGAAACGGAGAAATCGGCAGCGGGAAGATGATGCCGTCCTTATCATGATTCTGCTCAATGGCCGCCGCCATTATCCGACTGACGCCAATCCCATAGCAGCCCATAATAAAGGGTTTCTCCTGGCCGTCACTGTCCAGAAACTTGGCGTTCAATGCCTCGCTATAGGAAGTCCCAAGCTTAAAAATATGGCCGACCTCGATCCCTCGAGTCAACTCCAACTCCCCGCCACAGAATAGACAGCGATCAGACTCAGTGACCATCCGCAGATCAGCCATCGTCTCCACAGTAAAATCACGAGCCAGGTTAGCATTGAGATAATGAAAATTCTTCTCGTTGGCGCCAATGGCAAAATTCTTCATGCCAGCAATCTGCCGATCAGCCACCACTTTAATTGTGAGCCCAATCGGACCCAGATAACCGGTCGGAACACCGGTAGCATCAAAACACTGTTGATCAGAGGCCAACTCGACCTCATCTGCACCCAGTGCGTTCTTGAGCTTAACCGGCTGCACCTCATGATCCCCTCGCAACAAAACCGCAACCGGCTGACCATCAGCCATGTAAATCAAGGTCTTGACCAGATCATGAGGAGCAATCTTCAAAAAGTCGCACACTGCATCGACCTTGCGCTTCCCCGGGGTCTCGACCTTGGTTATAGGCTGTTCCGCATGGCTCTGTGCTCTAGGAGTGGCGCACACTGCCTTCTCCAGGTTGGCGGCATACGAACACTTCCGGCAGACCACAATGGTGTCCTCACCTGTTTCAGCCAAGACCATAAACTCATGAGAAAAACTGCCCCCGATAGTGCCGGTGTCTGCCTCCACCGCCCGAAAACGCAGACCACAGCGGGAAAATATTCGGTGATAGGCATCATTCATCTTCTGATATGACACGTCCACCCCGACCTCGGTCGCATCGAAGCTATACGCGTCCTTCATGATGAATTCACGTCCACGCATCAGACCAAAACGCGGTCTGATTTCATCCCGAAACTTGGTCTGAATCTGGTAGAGGTTGACCGGCAGACCACGATAAGAGTGGATATTATTACGAACCAGATCGGTAATGACCTCCTCATGGGTGGGCCCTAAACAGGACTCACGATCATGGCGGTCCTTGAAACGCAAGAGTTCAGGCCCATATTTCTTCAGCCGCCCGGATTCTTCCCAGAGATCAGCCGGCTGCACCATCGGTAAAAGCACTTCCTGAGCCCCTGCCGCATTCATCTCCTCACGAATAATCTGCTCAATCTTACGCAGGGTCATCAGCCCCAGAGGCAGATACGAATAGATACCACTGGTGAGTTTGCGAATAAACCCAGCCCGCATCAATAATTTATGACTGATAACATCAGCCTCGGCCGGATTTTCCTTCAGAGTTGGAATCAGTAATGTTGTAAAGCGCATAGGGGTTCTTTAAGTTATCGGTTAGCGGTTAGCGGTTAGCGGTTGACGGTTGGTGATTCAGGTTATTCGTCCATTTAAGGAGTTATGTAAAGCTTGTAGCATCCGTGATATCGACTTCAATTCATTGATTAAATGCCCAGCATCCTCGGGTGCAACTATGCCAACTTCTTGAGAAATATAAACTTGAGAACGCAATTCAGCAGCTGAACCTTTGGCATAGGCAATAAATCTCTGGAAGTCAGGGACAGAGTTTCTTTCGCCTCCTTCCGCGATATTCGAAGGAATAGATATGGAGGCCCGTAGCATTTGATCACGAAATCCATAATCTCGGCAATTCTTCAATAAACCATAAAGAATTACGGATAGACGACAAGATTTTTTCCATACATCTAAATCTTCGAACGATGCCATCTATCACTCCCAAAAAACTGTCCGATCCTTCCCGCAAACCGTCAACTGCTAACCGTCAACCACTCTTTTCCATCTTCTTCAACTCTTCAACAAAAACATCAAAGAGCTGATCCTCTGGTACTTTCTTATAGAGCTTCCCCTTTTTAAATAAAATTCCCATCCCATTCCCACCGGCAAGGCCAAGATCCGCCTCCTTAGCTTCGCCCGGTCCGTTGACCACACAGCCCATAACGGCAATCTTGAGATTGGTCTCCATGTGCTGAATATACTGCTCAACCCGTTCAGCCAAACTGAACAGATTGATCTGACACCGTCCACAGGTGGGACAGGAGATCAGCTCCGGTCCGCGATGGCGGATATGCAACGCCCGAAGCAACTCAAAGCCGACCCGGATCTCCTCGACCGGATCACGGGTCAGGGATATCCGGAAGGTATCGCCAATGCCATCATACAACAGCAGGCCCAGGGCCACGCTCGACTTAACAGTTCCCGCAATCAGCCCCCCCGCCTCGGTCACACCCAGATGAAGGGGATAATCACACTGTGAAGACAGGAGACGATAGGC